>NZ_JBFAKS010000032.1:0-112932 GCF_040655855.1 Kribbella sp. NPDC050281
CCTGGCTCAACCACTACAACACTCAACGCCCACACACCGCACTCGGCGGCCGACCACCCATCACCAGACTGCAACCAACCTCATGACCGGGTACAACTAGACCGTCAACTGGCCGAAACGGAGCATGCCGGTGGCAGCGTCCTGCTCCGGTGGGAGGTACACACGCTGGATGGCGACCACGATGGCCTCGGCGATCACGTCGCGGAAGGCCGGGTCGGCCAGGCGAGCGGAGTCGTGCGGGTTGGTCACGTAGCCGATCTCGAGGCGGACCGCGGGCATCTTGGTGCGCCGCAGAAGATCCCAGGTCTTGGCGTGGGTGCGGCAGTTCAGCAGGTCCGTACGGGCGACGATCTCGCGTTGCACGAGGCCGGCGAACTGCTCACCGACGCTCGACGAGGCGCCGTGCAGATCGTTGCCGTAGTAGTACGTCGCCACACCCTGGGCCTCCGGGTTCATCGACCCGTCGGTGTGCAGCGACACGCACAGGTTGGCGTCCGTCTCGTTCGCGAACGCGGCCCGGGCCAACTCGTCCGGACCCTGGTCCCGCCCCCGGGACAGATACGCCCGTACGCCGGTCGCACCCAGGCGACCCTCGATCCGGGAGGCCAGGTCGTACGCGACGTCGGACTCGCGCAGGCCGTAGCCCTCCCAGCCGTAGTCGAAACCGCCGTGACCGGCGTCGATCACCACGGTCTTGCCGGACAGCCGCGGGCCTGCGGCGCGAACGGCCTCGGACGCGCGCAACGCATCCGGCCGGCCGCCCGTCGCCATCGGCTTGATCCGCTGCAAGGCCTTGAAGGTGGACGGGCCACAGGTGCCGTCGCCCGGCAAACCCATGTTGCGCTGGAAGTCGGTCACCGCACGTTGGGTGTCCGGTCCGAAGATCCCGTCGATCCGGGCGACCGCGAACCCGAGCTCCTGCAGTTTCGCCTGAAGGGCCAGTACGTCGTCACCGGTCAGCGGGTGCGAGACGACGTACGTCAGCAGCCGGTCGCCCAGCCGCCAGCGTGCGTCGTCGATCGCCCGGTACGTCTGCGGGCCGACAACCCCGTCGATCATCAAGCCCCGTTGCTGCTGGAAGCCCCGAACGGCATGGGCGGTCGCTTCGTCGTAGACGTCGTGACCGCCCGTGAGCAGTCCTAACCGCTGGAGCTTGCCGATGATCTCGGCGACCGCCTCACCGCTGTCGCCGATCCGGTACACGCCCTGGGGGCCAGACGGTGACACTGTCATCAGAAACTGCTCCTTGCCGTGGCGGACGGGGTCCTACCGAGCTTTCAGGACGTGAAGTCAGCCAGCTCCTTCAGCAGCGCCGCCTTCGGCTTGGCGCCGACGATGGACTTGGCCAGCTCACCGTTCACGTAGACGTTGATGGTAGGGATACCCGTAACACGGTAGTTGCTCGGGGTGACCGGGTTCTCGTCGACGTTCATCTTCAGGAAGGTGAGCTTGTCGCTGTGGTCCTGCGCCAGCTCCTCGAGGATCGGGGAGACCTGGCGGCACGGGCCGCACCACTCGGCCCAGAAGTCCACCAGCACCGGCTTGTCGCTCTTCAGCACGGTCTGGTCGAACTCGGCGTCGGTGACGGCGTTCATCTTCTCGCCCACGGGCGTAACTCCTTCAGTGGTTGTGAGGTTCAGACGGAGACAGGCTCGGTGGCCGCGGCAGCCGCGGCCGTCGCCTCGTGCTCCAAGGTGGCCAGGAAGCGCTCGGCGTCCAGGGCGGCGGCACAGCCCGTGCCGGCGGCGGTGATCGCCTGCCGGTAGGTGTGGTCGACCAGGTCACCGGCGGCGAAGACGCCCGGCAGGTTGGTCTCGGTGCTGCCTTCCCGGACCAGGACGTAGCCGTCCTCGTCCAAGTGCACCTGACCCTTCACCAGCTCCGAGCGTGGGTCGTGCCCGATCGCGATGAACAGGCCGGTCACCGGCAGCTCCCGGGTCTCACCGGTCACGGTGTCCCGCAGCGTGACGCCGGTCAGCTTGTCGTCGCCGTGGATCGCGGCGATCTCGGAGTTCCAGGCGAAGTCGATCTTGTCGTTCGCGAACGCCCGGTCGGCCATGATCTTCGACGCGCGCAGCTCGCCGCGGCGGTGCACCAGCGTGACCTTCTTGCCGAACCGGGTCAGGAAGGTGGCCTCCTCGACCGCGGAGTCGCCACCGCCGACGACGGCGATCTCGTGCTCACGGAAGAAGAATCCGTCACAGGTCGCACACCAGGACACGCCGTGGCCGGACATCCGGTCCTCGTCCGGCAGGCCCAGCTTGCGGTAGCCGGAGCCCATGGCCAGGATGACGGCCTTGGCTCGGTGCTCGGTGCCCGCGGAGTCGGTGACCACCTTGATCTCGCCGGTCAGGTCGACCGAGACGATGTCGTCCGCCACCAGCTCAGCGCCGAAGCGCTCGGCCTGCTGGCGCATCTCGTCCATCAGCGCGGGACCCATGATGCCCTGCGAGAAGCCGGGGTAGTTCTCGACGTCGGTGGTGGTCATCAGTGCGCCACCGGCCGTGACGGAGCCCTCGAACACGAGCGGTTCCAGGCGGGCGCGTGCGGCGTACACGGCGGCCGTGTAACCGGCCGGACCGGAGCCGACGATGATGACGTTGCGAACTCCTGAGTCGCTCATGCAGGCGTTTCCTCGTTGTCGTCGAGACTGGTACGTCGTACTCAACGGATCCTAGAGGCCGACCATTCCCACGGTACCCATCGTCGGGCCGTGGTGCCGCATCGCCGCCTCAGCGATTGCGCAGCGTCACCGTGGTGTCGTAGAAGGGGTCAGCGGCGCCCCCGGAATCGCTACATCCGGTCACCACGAAGACCTGGATGTCCTGGGGCGACCCACCCTGCAGACCGATCACCGTGGCGCGCTTGTCGTCGACCTTGGCGGGCTGCACCAGCCGGAGCTGCGGGTTGGGCCGGCCGGCCGCGAAGTTCTTCGCGCAGGCGAGCTCGTCCGGCGAGCCGTTCAGCAGCGTGCCACCGGAGTTCTCCATCCAACGCTGTGCGTCGGGGCCGACATCCGAGGTGGAGATCGTCGGCGCACCGGTCGGCAGCGCGGTCGTCGGGGTCGTATCGGCCGTGTTCCCGGGCGCGTTGTCCTTGGTGGCGAAGACCACGCCGACACCGATCGCCGCGACGACCACAACGGCCGCCGCGGCACCCAGCAGCTTAGGGAGATGCCGACGCGGCTCCTCGCGGATCTGCGCGAGGGAGTGCACGCCGATCGTCGACGAGCGCAGCATCGACTCCGAGACGATCACGGCGTCGAGGTGCTCGGCGACGTCGGCCGGCATCGGGATGTCCGTCCGGCCCTCGTCGGCCAGGTCCGCGGACAGTTGCAGCAGCGCGTCGAAGGTCTGCTGGCAGTCCGGACAGGCCTTCACATGTTCACGAGCCCGGTGGGCCTCGGGTGCGGGTAGCAGGTTCTCGATCAGGTCGGCGATGGTGTCCGGGTCCAGGTGCTCGAGGTGCTCACTGGTCGGAAGACCGGAATCGGTCATCGGGAACTCGCCTCCTCACGGGAGGTGCCCAGGATCGGGCGCGGTGTGCTCATGGCTGAAGTGCTCCGGTCGAGGCATCGGGCAGCGTAGTCGCCAGAACGAGGCGACTTCGCTTCGACGGTGTACCCGCTCATTCGGTTCCCACCGCCTCGGCAGCAGTTCTCGCGGGTACGTCGGGCGCCTCGGAACCGGCTCGAGTTGTCTGCCAGTGTCTGAGCAGCGGCAGCAGCCGGGCCCGTCCACGGGCACAGCGAGACTTCACCGTGCCGGGTGCGCAGCCCAGGATCGCGGCGGCCTCCTCGATCGAGTAGCCCTCCATGTCGACCAGGACGAGCGCACTGCGCTGGTCGGAGTTGATCTGCTTGAGCGCGTTCAATACGTCGAGCCGGCGTTCGCGGACCTCGGCCGGATCGTCCTCGGCGGGGCCGGCCAACTCGGCGGCGCGGTCCTCGTCCTCCGGCAACGGGTCCGCGGCCCGGACCTGACGGCGACGGATCCGGTCCAGGCAGGCGTTCACCACGATCCGGTGCAGCCAGGTGGTCACCTTGGCCTCGCCGCGGAACGAGTCGGCCCGGCGGAACGCCGAGATGAACGCCTCCTGCAGCGCGTCGGCGGCCTCCTCCGGCTCACCCAGGGTGCGGATCGCGACCGCCCACATCCGGTCCCGGTGCCGCCGCACCAGGTACCCGAACGCGTCCGGGTTGCCCGCGACGTGCAGCCGGAGCAGCTCGTGGTCGTCCAGCTGGTCGTAGCTGACCGGTCCAGCCGGTGCGGCAGGCTGGCCGACGGGTTCAGGCGGCCCGATCCGACTGATCTCGGGTGTCATTTCTGGATTGTGACCTCCGAGATCTCGCCCCGGTACCCGCTGCCGTCCTTCGGGATCTTCGTCAGCCACACCAGAACGTACTGCGTCTGGGTCGGCGCCGACGGAGTCAGGGTCGTCGTCCCCTCGGGCTGGTCCTCCGCGGTGGCGACGGACGTCCAGCCGCTGACCGTGGTGGGCGACTTGGTCGTGTCACCCTTCGGCACCATCAGCTCCAGGCTGGTCTTGTCGCCCTTGAGCGCGACCTGCACCTTCGACACGGCCGTCGGCTCGCCGAGGTCGTAGATGATGCCGACGCCCTCCTTCTGGCCACCGAAGTTCGGCTTGTTCTTGTACGACATCGTGGTCCAGCTCGTGTCCTGCTTGCCGTCGTAGGACTTCCCGACGTCGTCCGGGTGCTCGTTGCCGTTGCCGTCCGGCGGCGGGTCGAAGTCCTTGGCGCTGACGATCGTGGCCGGGCCACCGGTCGCGGACGGCGTCGTACTCGTGGCCGGCGGCTTGCTGGCGCCGCTGTCGGTGCCGTCGTCCTGGTCGTTGTTCATCGCGCCCTTGAGCAGGAACTGCGCCATCGCGACCACGGACAGCAGCGCGAGGATGGCGAGCAGGATCAGGATCCGGCCGCCCCACGAGCCCTTCTGCTTCGGCTTCGGGTCGTCGGCCCGGCGCCGGCCGTTCCCGTTCGACGGCGGTGGTGGCGGTGGCTGCCGCCGCATCGGCCGGGTCTCGGCCGCGGTCGAGTACGCCGAGTGCGTCTCGTGCCCGTTGCTGCTCTGGTACGCCGGCGGCGTCGGGTCGAGGGCCGGCGGCGGCGTCTGCGGCACCACCTGGGTGGCGTCGTCGATACTGCCGTTCTGCCGGGCGACCTGAACGGTCTCGTCCATCTGGTTCGGCGGCTCGTGTGAACTGCCGACGACGCCGGACAGCGCGGCGGACAGGCCGGCGGCGCTGGTGATCGGCGGAGTGTGGTGCCGCGGCGGGTTGCTCAGCAGCCGGTCGCAGATGTCGTCCAGGGAGCGCGGTACGCCGGCTCGCACCTGGCGGGGACTGAGGAGCCGGCCATGCTCGAACGGCGCCGGCTGCATCCCCCAGGCCGGGCCGGGACCGGGCCAACGGCCGGTCAGGGAGGCGTAGAGCAGCTCACCGAGCGCATGAATGTCGTGCTCAGGCGAACCCGGGCCGGTGGACCGCAGCGCCGCCTCGGTGGCGAGTCCGACGACCTTGATCGCGCCCGCGTCGGTGACCACGACGGTCGACGGGCTGATCGAGCCGTGGGACAGACCGGTGCGGTGCAGGTTCTCCAGCGCCTCGGACACCTCGCGCGCGAGCCAGCCGGCCTGTTGACCGGTCAGCGGGCCGGTCGCGAGCATCCGCTCCAGTGGACGGCCGCCCGCCCATTCGCGGACGCAGTAGGTGACGCCGTCCTGCATGTCGCAGTCGAGCACGCGGAGGAAGCGGGGGTCGGCCGCGGCGGCCGCGCGCCGCGCGGCATCGAAGAGCAGGTTGGTCCTGGGGTCGCCGACCGGCAGGATGTCCACGACGACGGCCCGACTGAGTACCTCGTCCACTGCCCGCCACACCCGTGCACCGTCGATCTCCGCGAGTAGCTCGGCGATCCGGTACCGGCCGGCAAGCAGGGCACCAGGACTGACGGTCTGGTTCGACACGGTGTCTCTCGCCCTCCTCGATGCACTGGTCGGCCTGCGTCTGACGCCCCGGATCCGGTCGGCGGGGACCCGGTCACGATCAGCTGGCGGTCAGCCCCATCGTAGTGCCCCCCTGATCCCTCAAGTGGTGCACGAGTGCACAAGCCATCGGGTCAGCGGCGTCCGGGCAGTTTCGATGTGACCATGGACACCACGTCGTTGACTTCGTGGATCCTCAGTACCCTCGCCACCCCGGCGTACACCGGGAGCATCACGACGGCGGCCACCGCGAGTTCGAGGATCGCGCCGAGGGGTCCGGACCACTCGACCGCCATGCCCAGCAGCCAGAGCACCCCGCGCCCGGCCAGCACCGCGAGGACGGCGGCGATCACCATCGCGAGCAGCGGCAGCCCGATCCCGGCACCGTGCACCGCCGGCACCTTGCGGCGGAGGACCGGCCGGGACACCAGTACGGCGATCAGGTACGTCAGCGCGTACGCCCCGCCGAGGACGACACCGCTGAACCGGAGGTTCTCCTGGTCCAGCACCACCCGGACCCCGATCACGGCCGCCGCGATGTTCGTCGCCGCGATCACGCACTGCAGGAAGAACGGCGAGCGGGTGTCCTCGAACGCGTAGAAGGTGCGCAGCTGGAAGTACTGCACGGTGAACGGCACGATGCCGAGCGCCAGCGCCATCAGCGTGTACGACATCAGCGTCAGGTTGTCCTTGCCCGAGCCGTAGCCGGCGATCACCGTGACGATCGGGTACGCGAACGCGACCATCGCGGCCGCCGCCGGTACGACGATCGCCAGCGTCTGCCGGATCGACCGGGCCGACAACCGTTCCACCTCGGTCAGCTCGCCGTCCGCCGCGAGCGCCGACATCTGCGGCAGCGCGGCGGTCGCGAGCGACACAGTCACGATGCCGTGTGGCACCAGGATGATCAGCATCGCCGTGCTGTAGGCGAACAGACCCGCCTTCGCGCCCGGGTCGTCCGACGCGCTACCCGCGATGGCGAGCCGCGTGACCACGGCCAGCGTCACCTGGTTCACCGCGACGAACAGCACGGTCCAGATGCCCAATCGGGCAGTGTGACCCAGACCAGTACCGCGCAGGCCGAACTTCGGCCGATACAGGTGCCCGCTCGCCCTCAGGTACGGCAGCAGCACCAGCAGTTGGACGGCGATGCCCACCGTGTGCCCGAGACCGAGCAGCAGCTCCTCGCTGTGGCTGTACGTGGCTGGAGGGTCGCCGGTGCGGTAGATCATCAGGAAGATCACGATCGACGCGCAGGCGACGATGTTGTTCGCGATCGGCGCCCACATCATCGGGCCGAAGCGACGCCGCGCGTTCAGCACCTGGCCGACCAGGACGAACGCGCCGTAGAAGAAGATCTGCGGCAGGCAGAGCCGGACGAACATCACCATCGACGCCCGCTCGGACGCCCGGGACGGGTCGTCCAGCTCCGACGGCATGTAGATCTGGGCGATCGCCGGCGCCAGCAGGACACAGCCGACCGTCACGACAGCCAGTACGACGAAGCCGAACGTGAGCAGACGGTTGGTGAAGTCCTGACCGCCGTCGTCGTGGTTCTTGATCGCGCGGACCAGCTGCGGGACCAGCACGGTGTTGAACACGCCGCCGGCCAGCAGGATGTAGAGGCTGTTCGGGATCGTGTTCGCGGCGGTGAAGATGTCGGCGCGCAGCGCGGTGCCGACGGCGGCCGCGAGGAGGGCGATCCGGACGAATCCGAGCAGGCGGGACAGCACCGTTCCGGCTGCCATCACCCCCGCGGAGCGCAGGGTGCGGTCAGCCATCCTTCGAACCGACTCCTTCTATCAGCGACGCCTCGGGCACTTCGTCGGGGGCGGGGTCACCGGTCGTCGTGTCGGTCGTCGTGTCGGTGGTGGTGTCGGTGCTGGTCTCGAGGGGAGCCGGGTGCAGCGGATCGGGGGTGGTGGCCTCAGTCAGGGGTTGTGACGGGCTCCGGCGCTCGGTCCGGATCCGGCGGTAGATGCGGACGAACGACGTACCGAACAGCAGGGCGCAGGCTGCGCCGACCAGGACCCAGCCGACGCTGCCGTACTGGCTGGCCTGGATCAGCAGCTCCTCGGAGTCGCCGACCGGACGACCAGACGACGTGATCACCTGCGCGTTGGCGCGGATCAGGCCGTTCTGCTCCGCGCTCGCGTTGATCCGGGGCGTCCACTTCTGGCCCGCGGCCAGGATCCGGCTCTGCTGTGGCTCGATCCGCAGGTCGGTGCGGTTGGCGGGCGTCACGATGATCCCGACCCGGACCGACCACTGCGTGCTGTTCGTGATGGTCAGCGGGAACGTGCCTTTACTCCCGGCCAGGTTGACCTTGATCTCCCGGCGCTCGCCGTTGACCGGGTTGTTGACCAGGTGCACCTTGTTCAGCTGCAGGTTGACCGAGCCCAGCTCGACCGCGGCGAAGTACCGGGACTCGTCCGGGAAGCCGCGCCAGCTGGTCGAGGTGGAGCGCAGCAGCGCCTGCGGCATGACCTGGGGCAGATCGTCCGGGTTCGCCAGCAGGTTCTGCATGGTCGTGATCGCTTCGTCGAGCTGCTTGATGCCGTCGAGCTGTACACCGGTCAGGCCGCCGTTCGACTTCGGTGCCGCGGGTGCCTTGGTGGTCGGCGGCCTCGGCGTGCTCGCGACCGCCTGGGCGACGTCGGTGGCCGTGATCCACGGCAGAGTCAGGCTCCCGGCCAGTGCAGCGGTGGCCTGGCCCTCGACGTCCCAGCCGCGCGGCGGTAGCGCGACCACGGTGGCCGGCTTCTTGTCATTGCCCTCGGCAGCGATCAGCGCGGTCTCGGCGGCGAACCGCTGCCGGACCTGGAGCGGGCTGTCGTCGCTGTCCGCATCCGGACCGCCACTGGTGAGCGCGGAGTCCGCGATGACGGTGCGGACGGTGCGGTTCGGCCCCTCCGGGGTGATGACGTCGTACACCGGGCTCTTGGTCAGCGCCGGACGGTCGTCAGCGGACCAGGACGAGCTGCTGAGCAGGTTCAGGTCCTGGTCGGTGGCACCGGCGAAGCCGCCGGACGCGGCGGCGAGGTAGCGGCTGGCCGCGGCACCGCCCTCGAGCCAGAGCCCATTGGTGAAGGCAGGGGCCAGGTTGTAGCGCTCGGTGGTGGTTCGTGCCTGCGCGACCAGTTTCTTCAACGGTTCGCCCGAGTCGAGCAGGCCGGCCACGTCCGGGTCGCCGTACGGGAGCAGGATCACCTGGTCGCCGCGGATGCGGCTCGCCTCGAACTCCTTGAGCCACGCTGCCGCGGTCGCCTGTCCGGTGCCCTTGGTCGTCTGGCCGCCGGCACCGACGATCTCGTACCCCTTGGCCATCTGGCGGACCTCGTCGATCATCGCGGGATCGACGAGCCAGCTGACCGTGTGCTGCTTGCCCAGGGCGAGCAACCGGCCGAGGGACCCGGTCGGTGACAGCGACTGGGCCAGCGAGTCGTTCGTGAACCTCGACCCGCCGAGCTGGGTCGGCCGGTGCCGCAACGGGATGACGAGCGCGGTCTTCACCTTGCGGGGCAGCGGTTCGGAGCCGATCACCGGCATCAGCGTGCGGGCACGGCCAATGGTGATGCGGTCGCTGTCCGGCGGCTGACCGCGGAACACGACGCCGACGACGTACGCGCCGGTGCGGTCCGAGATCCGCCACTGCTCCCACGGCACGGTAAGGGTGAAGTCCACCGAGGCCTTCGGTGCGAGCGGCTGCTCGAAAGGCTGGAACGCCGTTCCGTCGGTCAGGTTGGCGCAGCTGTCCCGGTCCCGCATCGCGACGTCCTGTTCGGCGGACACGTCGGCGATGTCGGCCGAGCTGGCCAGCCGGGTCCGGTCGATGCAGGCGAGCGCCTGGGGCTCGTCGAACGTCACCGAACTGGTGTTCGTCACCCGGCCCTTGATCACCACGGGGTCGCCGGGTTTCGGTGCCACCGGCGCGAACGAGTCGATGCTGACGTCGACAGTCAGTTCGTCGCCGGGCGCCGCGGCGGTCGGCTGGACGCCGAGGAACGCTGCGCAGGCAACAACCAGCAGGCCCGCACCCGCCGCCGCGGAGAGCCTCAGTCGCCGTCTGAACACGCCGTCACCGTAACCTAGTTCCCCGTGTCACCCTTTGCCGACCAGTCAGCCTCTGCCGGATCGTTGTCCGCCGTCCAGCAGCAAGCGGTCCAGTCCCTGCTGCGGATCGCGCCGGTCGTCGACGAGCTCGGCAGCCGGTTCGCCGCCGCCGGCCACGAAATCGCCCTGGTCGGAGGACCCGTCCGGGACATTCTCCTGGGCCGGGGAAGCAAGGATCTCGACTTCGCCACGTCAGCGCACCCGGACGTGGTCGAGCGGTTGCTGTCCGGCTGGGCGGACCATGTCTGGGACATCGGCAAGGCGTTCGGCACCATCGGTAGTCGTAAGGGCGAGTGGGTTCTGGAGATCACGACCTACAGGTCGGAGTCCTACGATCTCACCTCGCGCAAGCCGCAGGTCGCGTACGGGGACAGCCTCGAGGGCGACCTGGCTCGGCGCGACTTCGCCATGAACGCGATGGCGATACTGCTCCCGTCGCACCGGTTCGTCGACCCGTACGGCGGCATCGAGGACGTCGCGCGCAAGACGATCCGTACGCCGGGCACCCCGGAGGACTCGTTCTCCGACGACCCGCTGCGGATGATGCGGGCGGCCCGGTTCGCCGCGCAGCTCGGGTTCACCCCGGACCCGGCGGTCGTGGCCGCGATGACCGCGATGGCCGAGCGGATCACGATCGTGTCGGCCGAACGGGTCCGCGACGAACTGGTCAAGCTGATCTGCTCCGACCACCCGCGGATCGGCCTCGACCTGCTGGTGTCCACCGGCCTGGCCGACCACGTCCTGCCCGAGCTCCCCGCGCTGCGGCTGGAGGTGGACGAGCACCACCGGCACAAAGATGTGTACGAGCACTCGCTCACCGTCCTCGATCAGGCCATCGACCTAGAATCCCGCCTCACTGTTCCGACGCCCGATTTCGTCGTCCGGTTCGCCGCACTGATCCACGACATCGGCAAGCCGAGGACCCGGCGCTTCGAGGGCGCTGGCAAGGTGACGTTCCATCACCACGACGTGGTCGGCGCGAAGCTTGCCCGGAAACGCATGAAGGCGCTGCGCTTCAGCAACGAGCAGATCGACCAGGTCGGCAAGCTCGTCGAGCTCCACCTGCGCTTCCACGGGTACGGCACCGGCGAGTGGACCGATTCCGCCGTACGGCGTTATGTCCGCGACGCCGGCGACCAGCTCGACCGGCTGCACATCCTCACCCGCGCCGACTGCACCACCCGCAACCGGCGCCGGGCCGAGGCGCTGCGGGCGGCGTACGACGACCTCGAGGCGCGGATCGAGCGGCTCCAGGAGCAGGAGGAGCTCGATGCCCTGCGCCCCGATCTCGACGGCAACCAGATCATGGAGATCCTCGGCATCGAGCCCGGCCGCGAGGTCGGCGAGGCGTACAGGTTCCTGATGGACCTCCGCCTCGACCAGGGCCCGATCGGCCCGGAGCGCGCTCGCGAAGCACTCCTGCAGTGGTGGTCCGAGCGCTCCTGAGCGTTCCGCGCGTGTACTCACGGCGGTACCGTCGGTGGATGGAGTGGCTGTTGGCTGCCCTGGGGGCCGGTGGGTTGGCCCTGGCGGCCCGCTATCTGTGGGTCCGGCGGGGATCGAGGCGCCTCGATCGCGCCGAGCTCGAGCAGATCCGCGTGCTCGCGGACGACGATGTCACACTGCTCGGGGAAGAGCTCCGGCGGCTGGGCGAACGCGTCGCGGGTCGTGATCTGGATGCCGAATCGCGGCAGGACTATCAGCAAGCTCTCGACGCCTACCAATCCGCGCAACGATCGGTGCGGCAGCTGACGTCGGCGGAGGACATCAGCACAATCACCGACACGCTCGCCGGCGCCCGCTACGCGATGGTGTGTGTCCTGGCTCGCGTCGACGGCCGGCCGGTCCCGGAGCGCCGGGTGCCGTGCTTCTTCAATCCGCAGCACGGCCCGTCGACGACGGACGTGGTCTGGACCTGGCCGGGTCGAGGCACTCGCACGGTGCCGGCCTGCGCACAGGATGCGGCCAGGGTGAAGGTGCGCGACGATCCCGAGATTCGCTATGTCCGCTATGGCACGCGGCGGGTTCCGTACTGGGAGGCCGGCACCGCTGTCGCGCCGTACGGCCGCGGCTACTTCACGCACGGCGGGGGCTCCACCTTCATCGCGTTGGCTGCGTTCGAAGGCCAGTCCGGCGCGCCCGGCGGATGGGGAGGCTGGGACGGCGGGATCAGCCACGGCGGGTTCGACGGGGGCCATGGCGGCTTCGACGGGGGAGGCGACGGCGGCGGAGGCGGCGACGGGTGAACGCCTGGAACCTACGAGCCCTGCTGGGGGCACGACGCGCCAGCACCCTCGCACTGATGCGGACCCTCACCGAGGAGGACGTCTCGGAGCTGGGCACGAAGGTCGGCAGGCTGTCGACCCAGGCGATGGACCGTGAGAGCCGACGCAACTACGTCGCCGCCCAGCAGGCGTATGCCACCGCGAGGGGAGCGCTGGCCGAACTACAAGGCAACCAGGCAATACATGCCGCGACGGAGGCCGTGGCGACGGGACAGTACGAGCTGCTCTGTCTCCGTGTCCGGCTTGCCGGAGAGCCCGTTCCCGAGCGCCGGGTGCCGTGCGTCTTCGACACGAGGCACGGCCAGTCCACGACCGATGTGCTGTGGAGCGAATCGGATCACGGTCGGCTCCCGGCCTGCGCCGACGACGCTGCCCGGCTGGAGGCAGGCGACGAACCGCTCGTCCGCGACGTGGAGTACTCCGGACGTCGGATGCCGTACTGGCAGGTGGGCGCCGGGCTCGCGCCGTACGCGACCGGTTACTTCGGCTCCGGTGCGGCGGGCGCCGGTCAGCAAGCGCTCGCGCTGTTCGAGGGTGGACCGACTGCGCGAGTTCACACGGCCGGCTGACGCTCAGATGGGTTGTGGGTGCAGGGCTGCGTAGGCCTTGGTAATCGTGTCGCGCGAGGGCGGATGAGCAACGTACGTCGTGGTGCCTTGCTCGGTCGTGATCGACGCGACCGGGAGGGCCGGGTCGATCGAGTTCGTCAGGTAGGCGGCGTCGTACGACGGGAGGTCCGCGAGGGGGATCGGGGTGGTGGCGAAGTCGGGCAGGCCTTGCTGCAGGAGTTGCTGGCGGATGCCTGGCAGGACCGGCGCGGCCGGGAACACGATCGTGGTGCCGCGGGCGAAGCAGATGTTCCAGATCGAGGCCTCGGAGATCTCGCCGGTGGTGGTGTGGAAGATCGCGTCGTCGTACCCGGCGGCCTCGGCCCGGCGGCCGTAGTACACGAGGTCGAACGTGCCGGTGTGCTTGAGGTGCGGGACGGCACGCTCATGCTCGAACGCGAGCAGGCGTGGCGGCTGTACGCCGGGCTCGATCGGTGGGCTGACGCGGATGAGCAGACCGGGCTCGCCATCGGAGGCGAAGACGTTGACGCGGACAGAGAGGTCGCCGGAGCCGGCGTGGTCGAGTGCGGTCCGGAGGTCGGCGCGGACGCGGTCGGCAGGGACGGGGCGGCCGAAGACCTCGCGGGAACTGCGGTCGAGGCGGTCGAAGTGCAGGTCGAGCCCGTCGACCCGGCCGGCCCGGACCTGCATCGAGGTGAAGTGTCCGTAGCTGGTTGCCCGGAGCAACGCAGCGTCGACGGTGCGCAGCGGTTCGCCGTTGAGCAGGAGAAAGTCGGTCACAGCGACAGTCTGACCTGAGCGGACCACCGGCCTGTCTGGTCTACCCTCGCGCTGTGGACGTCTTGAGCATCATCGGGTGGGGCGGATCCGCGCTGGTCGTCGCGTCCCTGCTGCAGGCGCGGATCCTGCGACTGCGGGTGCTGAACCTGATCGGCTGCGTGATCCTGGTCGGGTTCAACCTGGCGATCGGGGTGTGGCCGATGGTCGGCATGAACGCCGTCCTGGCGGTGATCAACGTGGTGCACCTGTGGCGCCTGCTCCGGCACAGGCACGACGAGGCCGAGTACCAGGTGCTTCAGGTCAACGACACCGACGCGTACCTGGGCCACGTACTGGCGCAGCACGAGAAGGACATCAGCCGGTTCAACCCCGGCTTCACACCGAGCGCCAGCCCGTACGCGTTCCTGGTCCAGCACGGCGACCGCACCGTCGGCGTCGTCCTCGCCCACGACGCCGGCGACGGCCGTGCGCAGATCGACCTCGACTACGTGCTGCCGAAGTACCGCGACTTCACCCCCGGCGAGTTCGTCTACCGCCGCAGCGACGTCTTCACCGACCACGGCTTCCGCCAGGTCCTCGCCCCACCCCGCATGCGCGACTCCACGCCATACCTCAACAAACTCGGCTTCCACCCCGAAGGCGAACACCTCGTCCTGAACCTCTAGAGATCCTTCGCGTAGCAGAGGGAGGCTGGTTCTGTTTCGAAGGGTGGGTACGGCGGGGTGGGGGTGTAGCCGTGGTTCGTGTAGAGGGCGATGGCTTGGGTTTGGTGGGTGCCGGTCTCGAGGCGGAGGCGGGTGAGGCCGGTGGCGCGGGCCTGGGACTCGACCGCTTCGAGGAGGATCCGGGACAGACCCCAGCCGCGTGAGGACGGTTCGACGTACATGCGCTTGATCTCGCCGACGCCGGGGGAGACGGGTTGCAGGCCGACGCAGCCGACCGGAGTGCCGTCGAGGACGAGCAGGGTGAAGGAGATGTCGGCGTGGAGAGCGACGAGCGGCTGGTCCTCGCCGTACATCGCGGCGAGCTCGGCCTGCTGAGCGGTGGTCAGCGCGACCAGTGCGGGGTCGGTGCCGGGGACCGCCCGGACCTCCAGACCCTCGACCTGCTCCGTCGTCATGCATCCGGACGGTAGCAACCTGGCATGACGCTGCTGTTTCCGTTTCCTCTCAGGCGCGACGGACAAGCGTGAGGACTGCCAGGGACAGCTCCACGCTCGACGTGCTCTGATGAGCGGGAGCTGCCGCGAGGCCGGCTAGGCGTCTCGGACGGGTTGGTAGGTGAGGAGGGCGATGCCGCTTCCGATCGTGCGGGTTTCGATGAGGCGCAGGGGCTTCACGAGACTGGTCTCGCCGAAGAGCCGTCCGCCGGCCCCGACCACGATCGGGTAGGTCATCAACCGCAGTTCGTCGACGAGGTCGTGCTCGATCAGCGTGGGCACGAGGCTGCCGCTGCCGTAGACCACGATCTCCCCGTCCACCTGTTGCTTCAGCGCCGCGACCTGCTCCACCACGTCACCCTTCAGGACTGTCGAGTTGCTCCAGTCGGGACCCTCGAGGGGTGAGGACGAGACGACGTACTTCGGCACCGCGGCCAGCCGGTTCGCCCAGACGTCGGTGCGGGTTGTCCAGCCGCGTGCGATGAACCAGTGGTACGTACGTCGCCCCATCAGCAGCGCGTCGGCTCCCAGCGCCTCCGCGATTTCAGCCTTGGCCCACTCTTCGCGGTCGCGGTCGGTGATCCAGGTGAACCAGCTGCCGCGCCCGAGGCCCTCGTCTCCGGTCGCGTCCTCGATGACTCCGTCGACCGAGATGTTCTCGCTGACGACGATCTTTCCCATGTCATGCTCCTTCGTCGATTTGTCGCTACGACTGGTGCAGACGCGGCGCCGGCGAAGAAGGGGGCGCCCCTTTCGGGACTCGGCCGGCGTCTGTAGAGAGTGGAAGGACCAGCGAGGGCGAGAGTGGAGTCGATGAGAGCAGACCTGATCAGCAGGGCGCGGGGCGGGGACGGCGACGCGTTCCGGGCGTTGACCGAACCGCACCGCCGCGAGTTACACGTGCACTGCTACCGGATGCTCGGTTCGTTCCAGGATGCCGAGGACGCCCTTCAGGACACCCTGTTGTCGGCCTGGCGAGGTCTCGGCACGTTCGAGGGCCGCGCCTCGATCCGCACCTGGCTCTACCGGATCGCGACCAACAGATGCCTCAGTGCGCTGCGCTCGGCCAGTCGGCGTCCGGCCAAGGAGTGGGACATCCCCGGTATCGAACCGCCCGAGCCGACCCGGCTCGGCGAAGTCGCCTGGCTCGAGCCGTACCCGGACGAGCTTCTCGAGGATGCGGTCAACCTGCCGCTCGGCCCGGAGGCCCGCTACGAGCAGACCGAGTCCATCTCGCTGGCTTTCGTGACTGCGCTGCAACTGCTGCCGCCACGTCAGCTGGCCGTACTCGTCCTGCGCGACGTCCTCGGATTCCACGCGCGGGAGACGGCCGACATGCTGGACACGACCGTCGACTCGGTCAAGAGCGCCCTCAAGCGGGCGCGCGCCGGCCTGCAACAACGGCGGCCGGACTCTGCCGTCGCAGGGTCGCCTGCCGACGATGCGCTCGTGGCCAAGTTCGTCAGCGCGTACGAAGCAGCCGACATCGCTGCGCTGGTGGACCTGCTGACGGACGACGTGTTCATGTCGATGCCGCCGCTGCCGCTCGAGTACCAGGGCCGGGACGTCGTGGGCCGCTTCTGTTCCGACTTGTTCGGCACGGGACGCAGGTTCGATCTCGTACCGACCCGGGCCAACAGGCAGCCGGCGTTCGGGATCTATCTGCACGCTCCGACCGGCGTCCGCCATGGCACCGGGCTGCTCGTCCTGACTGTTGCCGGTGACCGGATCTGCGCCATGACCCGGTTCGAGAACAGTGTGTTCCCGTCGTTCGGACTGCCCCGATCACTGCCCGGACCGCGGGACTTGGGATAGGGCCGACGTGGTGTGATGAGAGCGTGCAATCGCTGGAGGAGATCGCGGCCGATGTCAGGGCCGGCAAGGTGGATCCTGTTGAGCTGGTCCGGACCGCGCTGATCCGGGCCGAGGAGACGGCTGAGACGAACGCTGTCGTCCACCTCGACGCCGATGGATCCTTACAGCGCGCAGCACGTCACGACCGGACTGGCGCGCTCGCGGGTGTGCCGGTTCTGATGAAGGAGATCGTCGAAGTCGAGGGATGGCCGTACCGTTGCGGGTCGGCGTCGATGGACGAGGTCGGGCAGCAGGACGCTGACGTCGTACGCCGGTTGCGGGCGGCCGGTGCGATCGTCATCGGGCTGAGTCACACGCACGAGTTCGCGTACGGCTGCACGGGTACGTCGAATCGCCTCGGGCCTTGCCGCAATCCGCATGACCCGTCGCGGATGACGGGTGGGTCCAGCGCGGGCGCCGGTGCTGCGGTTGCGGCTGGGGTGGTTCCTTTGGCGATCGGGACGGATACGGCGGGGTCGGTGCGGATCCCCGCGGCGTTGTGCGGAGTGGTCGGCTTCAAACCGGCGTACGGGACGCTGCCGGCCGACCGGGTCTTCCCGTTGTCGCAGAGCCTTGACCACGTCGGCGTACTGACCTCGACTGTTGCCGATGCGGTCTATGCACTATCTGTACTTTCTGACACCGCGTTTGTCGCCGCCCGGCCGACGCGGCTTGGTGTGGTGACCAATCCGGAGTACCTCGAGTTCACTGACGAGGTTGGTGCGGCGTGGGCCGCCGCGCTGGGTCGTCTCTCGGCGGCGGGCGTGGAGTTGGTAGACGTCGAGTTGCCCGATTGGCGAGACAGCTTTACTACTGCCGCTCAGATCCAGGGCCCCGAGGCGGTGGCGAATCATGCTGGACGGTCGATGGCGCAGTACCAAACCGACGTGCAGGAGCGGCTCCACGAGGCGGCTGAGGTCACGCCCTCGGAGTACGACGCTGCCCGGTCCAGAGCGATCGAGATCACGGCCGAGATGGAGCGCGTCCTCGCACGGGTGGACGCCGTACTCACTCCGACCGTTCTCTGCACGGCGCCCCTGATCGCCGACGCCGCCACACCCGAAGGCAGCAAGGCGATCCGGTCCCAGCTACTCAAGAACACCCGCCTCGCCAACCTCACCAAACACCCAGCCATCAGCCTCCCCCTCCCGACCAACGGCCTCCCGGTCGGCCTCCAGCTGATCGCCACCACCAACAACCAAGCCGCCACCACAGCCCGCTGGATCGAATCCCAACTGTCGTAGCAGGGTCAGCGGTAGAGGCGGAGGTCGGCGAGGGTCCACCAGTGGTCGCTGGTGGAGGTTGAGGTCAGGCGGATGTACCTGGCGAGGGTCGGGTGCAGGGTGACGGTCGTCAGCTGGCCGGTTGAGTTGCCGGTGATCGGCTTGGACCAGTGGGTGCCGTCGTTGCTTACGGCAACGTTCCAGGTGGCGGCGAAGTCGCCGAGTTGGCCGCCGCTGTCGAGGGCAAGCTGGCGGAAGACCCGAGGCGAGCCCAGGTCCACCTGCACCGATTGACCCGGAGCCTGTGCCTCCTTGCTCGTCCACACCGTCGAGCCGTCGGCGTCGATCGCCCTACCGGCCTCGGCGCCGTTCACCGATGCAGTCGCCGTCGCGCCCTTGAGTGAGACAGGCTGCGGCACGTCCGCCGACACGCCTCCCCAGGTGAACGTCGCGATCGCGCCACCCGGCAGCTCGTACTCGAAGGACTTGTCACCGACCGCCACCGCGAAGCTCCGGGGGTCGTCGTTCTCGTTGTGTACGACGAGCGCCGTCGTACCGTCCGGGTTGCGGAAGGCCGCGGACATCAGCTGCCCGTTCCACCCGGTCGTCCCGTACGACGTACTGCCGATCCGGACCGCACCCGTCTTCACGAACTTCGACAGGTGGCCGATCGTGTAGTACTCCGCATCGGTCGTGACCGTGCCGTCCGGCTGCAGCGTGACCAGGCCGGTGCAGGTGTCGCAGCCGCCGAGGTGCGGGCCGCCGGTCGAGTCGAGCGCGATGTTCCAGTTGACCACCGACTTCGCCCAGTTGCGGGTGGTGCCGAGCATCAGGTTGCGCGCGTGCCAGGTGAGCGTGCCGCGGAAGATCTGCGGCGGGGTGTCGTCCGGCCCGTGCGATCCGGAGCACTCGCTGAACCAGATCCCCTTCGACGGGAACGCGTTGTGCAGTGCGGTCTGGGCCGAGGCGTCACCGGAGTAGCAGTGGTACGCCGTACCCGCGATCCACCTCGCCGCCGGTGTCTGCAGCAGCTTGTACGGGTAGTCGGTCTCCGGGTCTTCGCCGGGCGGTGTGGACTCGATGTCGCCGGGGTGCGTGGTCCAGTTGTGGTCGTAGCCGAGGATCTTCGTCCGCGGACTCGCCTTGTGGAGCAGCGGTCCGAGCGCCGAGATCACCGCGGCCTCCTGACGGACGGGCATGTCCGTGCCGGGGTACGCGCTGGGCTTGCGGTTCTGCGGCTCGTTCTGCACGGAGATGAAGTCGACCGGTACGCCGGCCTTGGCATACGCCTGGACGAACTTCACCAGGTACCGCGCATAGGCGTCGTACACCGCGGGGTCGTCCTTCAACCGGCCGCCGACGAGCGAGTCGCCGGTCTTCATCCACGCCGGCGGGCTCCACGGGGTCGCCATCACCTTCAGCGTGGGGTTGAGCTGCTTTGCGCGGCGGAGCAGCGGGAGTACCTGTTGCTGGTCGTGCGCGATGCTGAACTGCTTCAGCGCGAGGTCGGTCTGGCCCGCCGGTACGTCGTCGTACGTGTAGTGCTCGGCCTCGGCGGTGAAGTCGGACGACCCGACCGGTTGGCGCAGGAAGCTGACGCCGATGCCCTGCTTCGGGTCGAACAGCTTGCGCATCGTCTGCTCGCGGTCCTGCGGGCTGAGCCGGTACAGCACGTTCGCGGACGAGTCAGTGATCGAGGCGCCGAAGCCATCCATCGTCTGGTACGACGTCCGTGGGTCGACCGTGATCGTGGTCAGATCGCTGGCCCCGCGCTGGAACGCAACCGGGGCCCGCTCATGCAGCAGCTCCACCCGATCCGGAGTCGTCACCCAAACCCGCGCCTGACTGGTCGAGGGCTGGGCCTCGGCGGCGGGAACGGTCAGCGAACTCACGGCCAGCGCCAGCGCAACCCCGAATGCCTGCGTCCTCATCGCACTCCTTACGTCGACCCCGACTCCCACGAGCGGCCCTCAGACAACGCTCGGGTGTGGGGTCTGTCAAGAGTGCGGCGGTTCGGCTTACAGCTTCCGCAACAAATGGAGGGCTTCTATGGCGTGGGTGACCAGTTCTTTGTCGGTTGACTGGCGGTCTTTCTCCGGGAGGCCGGACCATTCGATGGCGAGGTCTTCGGTGTACGCGAGCCAGGCGTGAACCCGGGTGTACTCGCTCGAGGCCGGTGACTCCGCGACCTCGGGGAGGCCCAGGTATGTCAGGACGCGCTTGGTCAGGCCGGCGCGGGTCTCGTCGTACACCTTGACGGCGTAGTCGTCACCGCCGGCGGCGCCCCGGACGAAGGAGATGTACGCCGTGCGCCGGCGGGTGATGAACGCGACGAACTGGATCAGCATCTCGTGCAGTTGCTCGTCGGGCGGGAGGGAGTCGTCCGGCTTGGTGACGCGCAGGAGGCGGCGGCCGGCGGCTGAGATCACGGCGACGTAGTAGTCGCGCTTACTCGGGAAGTAGTGGAACAGCAGGCTGCGGGAGATACCGGCCTGCCCGGCGATCGCGTCGATCGACAGCTCGTGGATCGGCTGGGTGCGCAGCATCATCAGCCCGATCCGGACCAGTTGCTTCTTGCGGTCCTCCGCTGTCAGTCGGTGATCCATGCTATTGAGCATTGCTTAGGCGCTGAGCTACGGTCAAGGCGACCTGAAGGAGTCTTGATGGGATTCGAACCTTCCGCCCGGGCGAGTGAGCTGATCGGCCGGGTAGCGGAGTTCATCCGGACCGAGATCGAGCCGGTCGAGGCGGAGATGCAGGCCGCCACCCGGGCGGCCGCCGATCCGTGGCAGCCGCAGCCTGTCTTCGCGGAGCTGCAGGCGAAGGCCCGCAAGCAGGGACTCTGGAATCTCTTCCTCCCGCCGGCCGAGCCCGGCAACGAGCAATACGGCGAGGGCCTGCCGAACCTGGACTACGCCCCGATCGCCGAGCTCACCGGCCGGTCGTTCATGGCGCCGTACGTGTTCAACTGCAACGCGCCCGACACCGGCAACATGGAAGTGCTGCTCCGGTACGGCGACGCCGAGCAGAAGAAGCAGTGGCTGGAGCCACTGCTCGACGGCGCGATCCGGTCGGCGTTCTGTATGACCGAGCCGGGCGTCGCGTCGGCGGACGCCACCAACATGGCGGCGACCGCGGTCATCGAGGGCGACGAGGTCGTCATCAACGGCCGCAAGTGGTGGAGCACCGGCGTCGGTCACCCGGACTGCCAGCTCCTGATCTTCATGGGCCTCACGGACCCGGACGCCCCTCGGTACGCGCGGCACACGATGGTGCTGGTCCCGCGGGACACCCCTGGTGTGAAGGTCGAGCGCCTGCTCCCGACGATGCACCGGTACGACGAGCCGCACGGCCACGGCGAAGTGTCGTTCACCGATGTCCGCGTGCCGGCGTCGAACATCCTGGTCGGGCCCGGACGGGCGTTCGAGATCGCGCAGGGGCGGCTGGGTCCGGGCCGCGTTCACCACTGCATGCGCTTGATCGGCCTGGCGGAGATGGCGCTCGAGCTCGCGCTGGAGCGCGGCACCACCCGGACCGCGTTCGGCAAGCCGATCGTCAACCTGGGCGGCAACCGCGAGCGGATCGCCGACGCCCGGATCGCGATCAACCAGGCCCGGTTGCTCGTGCTGCAGACGGCGTACCTGCTGGACACCGAAGGGCTGGCGGGTGCGCTGAGCGAGGTGAGCCAGATCAAGGTCGCGGTGCCGCGGATGGCGCAGGACGTGATCGACATGGCGATCCAGTTGCACGGTGGCGGCGGGCTGTCGGACGACTTCCCGCTCGCGGCCGCGTGGACGAGTGCGCGGGCGTTGCGGCTGGCGGACGGCCCCGACGAGGTGCACCGTGGAGTCATCGCCAGGCTCGAACTGGCGTCGTACCTGCCCCGGGAGGTCAAGTGAGCCGCGTCCTCGTCACCGGCGGCGCCAGCGGGCTCGGCGCCGCGCTGGTCGCCCGGTTCGTTGCCGACGGCCACCAGGTGCTGTGTACGGACGTCGCCGACGACGGGCCCAAGGACTATCTGCGGCTGAACGTCCGCAGCTCCGAGGACTGGGCCGCGGCGGTCGAGTGGTGCGAGCAGAACTGGGGCGGCCTGGACATCCTGGTGAACAACGCCGGGATCGCCACCGGCGGCCGGATCGACGTCGAGACGCTGGACGAGTGGGACCGGGTCGTCGACATCAACCTGATGGGTGTCGTCCGCGGCTGTCGTGCGTTCACGCCGGTCTTCAAGCGGCAGCGCTCCGGTCACATCGTCAACACCGCGTCCGCGGCCGGTCTGGTTCACCCACCGATGATGAGCTCGTACAACACGGTCAAGGCCGGTGTCGTCGCGCTCTCGGAGACGCTGTCGCACGAGCTGCATCCGTACGGCGTCAACGTCTCCGTCGTCTGCCCGTCGTTCTTCCGGACGAATCTCGGCGACTCGATCCAGGGCGAGGACACCGCCATGGGCGCGACGGCGCGGCAGCTGATCGAGAAGTCTCCGCGTACGGCGGACGACATCGCGGCCGGGGTGATCACGGGGATCAAGAAGAAGCAGTTCCTGATCATCCCGGACCGGCCGGCGCTGATGGCGTGGCGGACCAAGCGGTTCGCCCGGCCGCTGTACAACCGGCAGATGCGCAAGATCGCCGCCCGGGCCCGCGAGCGCGCCGAGGCCGCCGCCCGTGGGTGATGGCGCGCGGGCGGTCCGCGAGGAAGACGCCTTCGACGTACCGGCGGTGGACCGCTGGCTCCGGCAGCAGACCGAGTTGCCGACCGGGCTGCCGGAGGTCAAGCAGTTCTCCGGCGGTGCGTCCAACCTGACCTATCTCTTGCAGTACGACGGCCACGACCTGATCCTGCGCCGCCCGCCGGCCGGGACCAAGGCGAAGGGCGCGCACGACATGGGCCGCGAGTACCGGATCCAGTCCGGTCTCAAACCGGTCTTCCCGTACGTCCCGACCATGGTTGCCCACTGCAACGACGACGCGGTGATCGGTTCCGAGTTCTATGTGATGGAGCGAATCGTGGGCACGATCCCGCGGACGTCCGCGCTCGGCGTCGACCTGACCGCCGACCAGACCCGGCAGCTCGGCTACACGCTGATCGACACCCTGGTGGAGCTGCACGCCGTCGATGCCGGGGCCGCCGGCCTGGCCGACCTCGGCCGAGGCGCGGGGTACGTCGAACGCCAGGTCAAGGGCTGGTCGGATCGGTACCGCAAGGCCAAGACCTGGAACGTGCCGAGCTACGAGCGCGTCATGGCCTGGCTGGCCGAGAACCAACCGGCCGACGTCCGTACCTGCGTCATCCACAACGACTTCCGCCTCGACAACGTGGTGCTGGCGCCGGACGACCCGCTCCGGGTGGTCGGCGTTCTCGACTGGGAGCTCGCGACCCTCGGTGACCCGTTGATGGATCTCGGCAGCGCGATGGCGTACTGGGTCCAGGCGGACGACGACTGGGCGTTCCGCCGGTTCCGCCTGCAGCCTTCCGACGTACCCGGCATGCTGACGCGGGACGAGATCGTCGCGTACTACGCCGAGCGGTCCGGACTGAAATCGGAGAACTGGGCCTTCTACGAGGTGTTCGGGTTGTTCCGGCTGGCCGTGATCGCGCAGCAGATCTACTACCGCTACCACCACAAGCAGACCCACAACCCGCGGTTCAAGACCATGTGGCGGCCGGTCAACCTGCTCGAGTGGCGCTGCCGCCGGATCATGCGGCGAGCCTGATGGCCGTCATCTACCTCGTCCGGCACGCCCAGGCGTCCTTCCGCCGGACCGACTACGACCAGCTCTCGCCCCAGGGCGAGCAACAGGCGATCGTGCTCGGCAAGGCTCTGCTCGCTCGCGGGGTGACCGCGGATCTCGTGCTGCGTGGTTCGATGCGGCGCCACGCCCAGACCGCGGCGCTCGCGCTCGCCGAAGCGACCGCGGAAGAGGACAAGGGCTTCGACGAGTTCGATCACACCGAGCTGATCGTGGCGCACAAGCCCGCCTACAAGCGACGTGCGGTGATGCTGGCCGACCTCACCCGGACAGGCCACCCCGAACGTGCCTTCCAGCAGATGTTCACCGCCGCAACCCAGCGCTGGGTCGAAGGCGGTGACGGCTACACCGAGACGTTCCGCGCCTTCTGTGACCGGTCCGAAGCCGCAGTACGACGTACCGCCGAGCGACTGGGCAAGGGCGAGACTGCTGTGGTCTTCACGTCGGGCGGTCCGATCGCGGCCGTGGTGAGCCGGCTGCTGTCCGGTAGCGATGAGCTGTGGTCACGGCTCAACCCGATCACGATCAACACCGCGATTACCAAGGTCGTGTCCGGCCGGAGCGGACTGACTGTGGTGAGCTACAACGAGCACGGGCATCTCGACGGCAGCGAGTTGCTCTCCTACAGATAGGGCTCCCGATGAGACGCAACATCTTGATCACCGGCGCCAGTGCCGGGCTGGGGGAGGAGATGGCCCGGCAGTTCGCCGCCAAAGGCCACAACCTCGCGCTCACCGCGCGGCGCGAGGACCGGCTGGAGGCGCTCCGGGCCGAGCTGACCGAGCGGCATCCCGGGCTGACCGTGGTGATCCACAAGCTCGATGTCACCGATCACGAGCAGGTCTTCGAGGTGTTCCGGAAGGCAGATGCCGAGCTCGGCGGACTCGACCGGGTCATCGTGAACGCGGGCCTCGGAAAGGGCGCACCGCTGGGCACCGGGCGGTTCGACGCGAACCTGCAGACCGCGGAGACCAACTTCGTCGGCGCACTCGCCCAGGCCGAGGCGGCGATGGAGCTGTTCCGGGCACGGAACGCCGGGCACCTCGTGTTCATCTCGTCCGTCTCGGCGGTGCGCGGGCTGCCGAAGACAGTCACGACGTACGCCGCGACGAAGGCCGGTGTCGCCGCGCTGGCCGAAGGGCTCCGGTTGGAGCTGCTCCGCAAGCCGATCAAGGTCAGCACGATCTTCCCCGGGTACATCCGCTCGGAGATGAACGAGCATGTCGCGAACACCCCGCTGATCGTCGACACTGTTCCCGGCGTCCGTGCGATCGTCGCGGCGATCGAGGCCGAGAAGGCGACGGCGTACGTGCCGCCGTGGCCGTGGAGCCCGCTCGCCCGGGTGATGCGGTACGCACCACTGCCGTTGCTGAAGAGGATGATCTGACTGATGCGTTGGGGTCTGACCGTTCCGTTGACCGGGGTGCCGCTGCGCGACCATCGGCCGCTGGTCGCCGAGCTGGCGTCGCTGGGCTATACCGATCTGTGGTCGGCCGAGGTGGCCGGCGCGGACGCGTTCACCCCGCTCGTGCTGGCGTCCGAGTGGGATGACCGGTTGCGGCTGGGGACTGCCGTCGTACCTGTGCACACGCGGGGGCCTGCTGCGTTGGCGATGAGCGCGGCCGCGCTCGCGGAGCTGGCGCCGGGGCGGTTCGTGCTCGGGATCGGGGCGTCGTCGGAGACCATCGTGACCGGCTGGAACGGGATCGCGTACGACCCGCCGCTGGCCCGGACCCGCGACGTACTGCGGTTCCTGCGGCAGGCGTTCGCCGGGGAGCGGGTGGACGGGGAGTTCGACAGCTTCACCATCCAGCGGTTCCGCCTGGAGAAGGCGCCGGACGTGCCGCCGGCGATCATGCTCGCGGCGCTGCGTCCGCAGATGCTGAAGTTGGCCGCGCGGGAGGCGGACGGCGCGATCACCAACTGGTTGTCGGCCGACGACGTACGCCAGGTGCGGGCCGAGCTGGGCCCGGACAAGGAACTGGCCGCGCGGATCTTCGTCTGCGTCACCGAGGACGCGGAGATGGCGCGCAACATCGGCCGCTTCCTGATCGCGACCTACCTGACCGTGCCGGGGTACGCCGCCTTCCACGACTGGCTCGGCCGGGGCGCCGCGATGAAGGAGATGCGCGAGGCCTGGGCCACGGGCGACCGGAACGCCGCGATGGCCGCCGTACCGGTCGAGGTCCTGGACGACCTGATCGTCCACGGCACCCCGGACGAGTGCCGCGAGCACATCGCCCGGTACGTCGCCAACGGCCTGGACACCCCGATCATCGCAACCTTGCCGACTGGCACCGACCTCCTCGACACCGCCCGCGCCCTCGCGCCGCTCAGCCTGGGGTGACCGAGAAGGCGCGGACGCAGGTCGGCTCCGGCGCAAGCTGCTGGATCACGACGATGCCCGACACCGTCGCGCCTTTGGTGATGCCCGACAGTTGGACGACGAACGTGATCCGCTGACCGATCGGGGTCGTCGCTGTGGTGAGCCTGGTCGGCGGCTTCAGGTACTGCTGCATGAGGAAGGGGATCACCTGCTTCGCGCTCCGACAGGCCAACGCGGCCTGACGACGAGGACGCCGCCCGTGATCAGGACCCCGACCAGGAGCGCCACGAGCAGGGTGATGATCAGACCGGCTCGGTTCTTGCGCGGTGGTTGTCCGTAGTTGGGCGCGGCCGGTCCGCCCGGTGGGTAGCTCACCTGCTCAGTTTGGCAGTCGGGAGGTCAGCTCAGCCGATGGTCGGCGAGCCAGGTGGTGGCGCGGCGGTTGGAGGCCTGGGCGAGCCAGGCGTCTTGGACGATCTCGGTCAGTTCCTGCTTGGTGAGCTCGCCGATCCGGCTCGCCCGGACGAGGACCGAGGGGTGGCCGTCGAAGTGCGGGGTGGTGAAGAACGGGTTCGACTCGTCCGCCACCAGCGCGAGCTTGTCGTCCTGGGACTCCACCCAGAACACGATCACGTCGTCGTACCGCTCGCCTGTGTCCGGGTCGAACGCATCCGGTCGCGCCGTCCGGAAGAACACGAACGACTTCCCGCCGACCTGGTACACCGGGCGTTCGCTGTCGGTGTCCTTCTTCCAGACGGTGACGTGCGGCATCCCCAAGGCAACCTCATGCACATCCGCCACTCGCGCTTTCCGGCCCGCCACAGGCCGAGTTAACCAGCCGGGACCCAGATCGTGAAGACCGATCCGTCGCCGGGGCGGCTGGTGACGGTGATGCGGCCGCCGTGTGCTTCGGCGAGGTGTTTGGTGATCGCGAGACCCAGGCCGCTGCCGCCGGTCGTCCGGTTGCGGGACTGCTCAGCGCGGTAGAACCGGTCGAACAAGTGTGGCAGGTGCTCGTCCGCGATCCCGCTGCCGTTGTCGGTGACGGTCAGGTCGTAGCCGTCGGCAACACGTCGTACGCCGAGCACGACCTGGCCGCCGGACGGCGTGAAGCGGATCGCGTTCGAGACCAGGTTGCCGAGTGCCTGGCGGATCCGGGCGCTGTCGATCGAGGCCGGAGCCGACTCGGGTACGTCGGCCGTCAGCGATACGCCGGCGGTCTCCGCGGCCGGTCGATGTGCCGACACCACCTGCTGCGCCAGCTCGGACAGGTCGCGCGGAGCGCGGTGCAGCCGGAGCATGCCCGCGTCCGCGAGCGCCAGATCCTGCAGGTCGGCGACCAGATGCTCGAGCAGTCCGGTCTCCTCCAGCAACGACGTCACCAGCTCACGATCCAGCGGTACGACGCCGTCCTCGGACGCAACCAGGTAGCCCTTGATATTGGCCAGTGGGGTCCGCAGTTCATGGGCGACATCGCTGACCATGGCCTTGCGCTGGTGGTCGTGCTGCTGGATCGACTCGGCCATCGCGTTGAACGCGTGCCCGAGCCGGGCCACCTCGTCCTTCCCGGTCACCGGGACCCGAGCCGCATGGTCGCCGTTCCGCATCCGCTGGGCCGCTCCGGTCAGCGCCACGATCGGACGGACCAGCCGGCGCCCGGCGAAGACCATCACCAGCGCCGCGATCAGCAGTACGCCGAGCGCGGTCGCCGCGGTCCGCAGCATGCCCTCACCGGAGAACACGTTGAACGTGCTCTTCGCACCCAGGTAGAGCTTTGCCTCCGGAGCGACGTACGGCGTCAGGGCCTGTGTGCGGGCCTCCGTCGTACAGTTGGCGAACGTCGGTGTGACATCGGTCTTGTTGTCCGGCAGCACCATCCGAAGGCCGTTCTCGGCGGCGATCGTGTACGTCTCGCCGGCCTTGTCCAGGCACTCGGTCGACCGGCGGACCTCGTCATCGTTGACCACCTTGGCCTTCGCGCTCGGCGCATTCAGCCCGGCCGGCACGCACTTGTCCTTGGCCTCCTGGCCGGGCTTGGCGAACTGCATCATGCTGACGCCGTCGACCGACCGGTCCGACTCGACCATCACCTGGGGCGTGCCCTGCATTTTCGACACCACGGTGCTCTTGCCTTCGGCCTGATAGCAAGCGGCGGCCTTGTCCGCGAGCCGATCGCGTGCGCGCGACTCCTCGTCGGTCATTCCCCAGCCGAAGTACATCGGTGGGAGCGGCGCGGACGGCTTGCTGGTGATCGCCTGGCCTGCCATCACCACCGCGGCCTTGCGGAACGCGACAGCGCTCACCGCTCCGGTGTACGCGAAGCCGCCGCCCTGGCTTCGTGCGTCGATGGTTGCCGCCGGCACTGACGGGAGCGCCGGCCCGGCACCGAGCATGCGGGCCGAGTCGGCGATGACGGTGCCGTCCGGCTCGGTCAGCGCGACCCGTCGCCCGAGCTGGTCCGCGAGCCGGTGGACCTCTCGGTCGACACCGGCCCAGGTCGGGTGGTTGGCCGCGTAGTCGGACAGGGTGCCGAAGATCTCGCCGTCGACCTGCAACTGGCCGGTGTTCGCGTCGATCTCGCCCTGGAGCTTCTCCGAGGTGCTGTACGTCGCGATCACCGCGGTCGCGATCACCGCGCCGAGCGCGACCGCGAGCGACAGGCCGAGGAAGCGGACCAGCACACTACGACGCATCCGACGCCACCACCTTGTCCGCCAGTTTGTAGCCCACGCCGTACACGGTTTTCAGGTACGCCGGTGTGCCGGGCGACGGCTCGACCTTCTTGCGCAGGTTCATCACGTGAACGTCGATGGTCCGGTCGAAGACGTAGTGGTCGAACCCGAACGCGTGCTCCAGCAACTGCTGCCGGGAGAAGGCCCGCCCGGGTGAGGCGGCCAGGCAGGCCAGGATCTTGAACTCGGCCGGTGTCACCTCGAGCAGGCGACCGGCCAGCCGGACCTCGTGCCGGCTCGGGTCGATCTCCAGTTCGCCGACGCGGTACACCTCACCCTCGGCCTTGCTCCGGGTGCGCCGCAGTACGGTCCGCACCCGGGCCACCAGTTCGCGCGGGTTGTACGGCTTGGTCAGGTAGTCGTCGGCGCCGAGGTCCAGGCCGAGCAGCAGGTCGTCCTCGGTGGAGCGCGCCGTGAGCATGATGATCGGCACCTCTGCGCCAGTGTCACGGTCCGCCCGTAGTACCCGGCAGACGTCCAGGCCGTCGACCTTCGGCATCATCACGTCGAGCACCAGCAGATCAGGGCTGCGCCGGCGGGCCTCGTCGATCGCGGCCCGTCCGTCGTGCACGACGACGGTCAGGTGCCCCTCCCGCTCGAGGTACCGCCGGATCAGCTCCGCCTGCTTCAGGTCGTCTTCGGCGACGAGAATCCGCGCTGGCATGCCCTCAATGTGAACCAGATTCATGAGAATCCGATGAAGATCGACTGAGAGCATCGGGTGCAAATGGCTCCTTCACACGTTCTTCACCGGCCGGACGGCACGCTCCACAGCCATGAGAACCTCACGGAAAGCACTCGCCCTGGTGGCGGTCCTGGCGCTGGCCGGCTGTGGGAGCGGCCAGGCTCCGGCCGCGAGCGGCGATCAGAAGGACAGCGACAAGAGCCCGCTCGCGGAGTACATGGGTGAGGGGTTCATGAGCTCCGGTGGCGGCGGGATGCGGATCTCGATCCGGGCCGGCGGCGGGCAGGGGTCGTCCGAGGAGGAGCTGGCCAAGCAGCGCAAGGTCGAGGACGCCACCGTCGCCTGCATGAAGGACGCCGGTTTCGAGTACGTCGCCGTACCGCCGGAGTCGCAGCCGAAGAACAAGTTCAACGACGCCTTCAACCTGCCGCCGGACAAGTTCGCCCAGCAGTACGGCTACGGGATCAGCACGATCGACTGGTCCAAGGCCGCCGACGGCACTGACCCGAACACGAAGATCCGCAACGCCCTGTCGGCGAAGGCGAAGAAGGCCTACGACACCGCCCTGAACGGCCCGAACGCGACCGCCAACGGCACGGTCGTGATCGCACCGAAGGAGGGCGGCGGCCCGGCCGACAGCGGCAAGCAGGACCTGGGCTGCCGCGGGAAGGCCGTCGAGGAGGTCTACGGCAAGTCCCAGGACCGCGCGGCCGAGTTCCAGGAGTACGAGTCGCTGTTCAAGGACATCCAGGCGCTGCAGAAGCGGATCGACGACGACCAGCGCGTGGTCGACGCGACGACCGCCTGGGCCGGCTGCTTGGCCGACGCGGGCCACTCCGGCTTCACCAAGATCGACGACCCGCGGCAGAAGGTCGAGCAGAAGCTGAACGAGCTGACCGGCACGCAGCCGCCGACCAAGTCGGGCGCGGGCAAGACGATCACCGGCCCGCCGTCGTTCGACAAGGTGGACTCGGCCAAGCTGTCCGAGCTGCGCAAGTTCGAGACCGACCTCGCGGTGGCCGACCAGAAGTGCCGCGCCAAGGTGTACGACGAGTCGTACAAGACGGTGCAGTACGCGATGGAGAAGGAGTTCGTCGACCAGCACAAGGCCGAGCTGGAGGCCTACCGCGACGGAATGGCGAACCGGTGACCGCATCGCCCAAGTCGCGGCGCCGGGTCCTGGTCGGGGTGTCCACGGTGGCGGCCGTCTCGCTCGGGGTCGGCGTCGTGGCCGGCACGCGGATCACCTCACCGGAGGACGCGGCGGCGAAGACCGCGGCACCGAAGGCCTCCCAGATCACCGTGCCGGTGGAGAAGAAGGCGCTGTCCAGCAAGGTGGTCGGCCGGGGTGACGCGTCGTTCGACGGCGCGGTGAACATCCGGGTCGAGACCAGCGGGTTGACCACCCCGGCGATCGTCACCGGCAAGGTGCCGAAGGTCGGGTCGACCATCACCGAGGGGAAGGCGCTGCTGGAGATCACCGGCCGCCCGGTGATCGGCCTGGCCGGCGTACTGCCGATGTACCGCACGCTCACGCCGGGCAGCAAGGGACCGGACGTGCTCCAGCTCGAGCAGACCCTCGACCGGCTCGGCCTCGACCCGGGCACGGTCGACGACGAGTACGACGGCAGCACCTCGCGGGCCGTGGAGCGCCTGTACGAGGAGGCCGGGTACGACGCTCCCGAACCGGACGAGCGGCTCACCCAGGCGGTCGACGCCGCGGAGAAGGGGGTCGACGCGGCGAAGAACGCGCTCCGCCAGGCCAAGGCTGCGTTGAAGCAGGCCAAGGCCGCGAAGGCCAACGACGTGAGCGTTCAGCAGGGCGCGGTCGACGATGCGGAGGAGAACCTGGACGACGCCGAGGACGAGCTGGCCGATGCGCAGTCGAAGGCCGGCACCCCGCTGCCGGTGTCCGAGGTGGTCTACGTGAAGACCCTGCCGCGCCGGGTCGATGACGTGAAGGTCGAGCGGGGCGGCACCGTGAACGGCGTGGTCATGTCGGCCAGCGGCGCCTCCCTGGTCGTCACCCTCAAGGTCGACACACAGACCGCGGAGCGGCTGAAGGCAGGCATGACCGCGAGCCTGACGCTCGGCGATGGTACGTCGGTCGCCGCGAAGGTCCGCCGGGTCACCCGCAACGGCGAGCAGTACGACGTCGTGGTCGGGCCCAACACGCTGACGGCGAAGCAGTTGGAGCAGCTGCGGGACGCGAACGTCCGGGTGACGATCCCGGTCAAGAGCACGAACGGCAAGGTACTCACGGTTCCGGTCGCGGCCCTGTCTGCCGGCTCGGACGGCGGATCCCGGGTCGAGGTGCTGCGCGACGGAAAGGTCGAGCTCGTGCCTGTCACGGTCGGATTGTCGGCCGACGGGTTCGCGCAGGTCAGCCCGAGTGGCGACGCATCATTGGCCGACGGCGAACAGGTGGTGGTCGGACGATGACCGCCGTGGCTCTGCCGGCGCCGGTGGTCGAGATGATCGGCGTACGCCGATTCTTCCCCGGTCCACCCGAAGTACAGGCGATCCGGGACGTCGACCTCACCATCGGGCAGGGCGAGTACCTGTCGATCGTCGGGCCGTCCGGATCGGGGAAGTCGACGCTGCTGCATCTGCTCGGGCTGCTCGACAACCCGACCGGCGGCGTCTACCGGCTGGACGGGGTCGACACGATGAGCCTGCGGGAGCGGCGTCGCGCCGTACTGCGAGGAGAACGGATCGGGTTCGTGTTCCAGTCGTTCCACCTGCTCGACCACCGGACCGTGCTGGAGAACGTCGCACTCTCGATGGTGTACGTCGGGGTGCCGCGGCGCGTGCGGTTGGCCCGGGCGCGAGTCGCGTTGGAGCGGGTCGGTCTGGCGCACCGGATGGACTTCGCGCCGACCACGCTCTCGGGCGGTGAGCGGCAACGGGTCGCGATCGCGCGAGCGCTCGTCGCGGAGCCGAGTCTGCTGCTCGCGGACGAACCGACCGGAAACCTGGACAGCGCCAACGCGGAGGCGATCCTCGCAGTGTTCGACGAGTTGCACCACGAGGGGATGACGCTGGCCGTCATCACCCACGACGATCACGTCAGCCGCCGCGCCCAGCGCCAGGTCCGCATCGTCGACGGAACCCTCCAGTGGTAACCCCAGCAGGCCCCCCGGATCCCGCCGGCGGGCCGTCCACCACCAGGCGCGGGCCGCGGCGGCCGCGGCCCCGCCTGGCGCTCGCCGGTCTCATCCGCCGTGCGGGCTTGCCCCGTCCCAGCCGGTCGCGCCTTCGATCTCGTCCCGCTGTGCGGGACCTGCTCGACGAGGCGCTGGCCGGGGTGGCCGCCCGGCCGACACGGCTGATTCTCACCACGCTCGGGACTGTGCTCGGTATCGCCGCCTTGGTTGGAACTGTGGGGCTCGGGCAGACGGCGGCTGGGCAGATCACTCAGCGGTTCGACCTGGCCGCGGCGACGCGGGTCGTCGTACAGCCGGACGACAAGGGCGGGCAGGAAGGCGAGGCGGCGACGCAGTTGCCGTGGGACGCGCCGGAGCGGATCCAGCGGCTGAACGGCGTCGACGCGGTGGGGACCGTCAGCAACCTCGACATCGGCGACGACCTGGTTCGCAACGTCGCCGGGGTGAACGGCGGCGAGGGCAAGGCGCTCCAGGTGATGGCGGCGTCCGCCGGTCTGTTCGACGCGGTCCGCGGCGTACTGGGCACCGGACGGTTCTTCGACGCCGGTCACGACCAGCGCGGCGACAAGGTCGTTGTGCTCGGCAAGCATGCGGCCGAGCGGCTCGGCATCAACCGGGTCGACGCGCAACCGGCGGTCTTCATCGGCGACGAGCCCTACACGGTCATCGGCATTCTCGAGTCCGTCACCGGCCGGGCCGAGCTGAACGACGCGGTGATCATGCCGAACGGTACGGCCAAGGCGGCGTACGACCTGGAATCGCCGGACGCGGTCGAGATCCGGACCCAGGTCGGCGCGGCGCAACTGATCGCCGGTCAGGCGCCGATCGCGATCCAGCCGAACAACCCGAGCACGCTGAAGGTCGACGCGCCGCCGAAGCAGGGCGCGGTCCGCAAGGGCGTCGAGTCGGACTTGAATGCGCTGTTCCTGCTGCTCGGAGCGGTCGCACTCCTCGTCGGCGGCCTCGGTATCGCGAACGTGACGCTGCTGTCGGTGCTCGAACGCATCTCCGAGATCGGCCTGCGCCGCGCCCTCGGAGCCGCGCGGCGGCACGTCGCGATCCAGTTCCTGGTCGAGAGCGTGATCGTCGGCTTCCTCGGCGGGTTGCTCGGTACGGCGGTCGGCGTACTGCTCACTGTCGGGGTGTCGTGGGTGCGCGACTGGACCCCGATCCTGGACAACCGGCTGGCCTTCGGTTCACCCCTGCTGGGTGCGTTCATCGGCCTGGTCGCCGGCACGTACCCCGCCTGGAAGGCCTCCGCCATCCAGCCGATCACGGCCCTGCGTGGCACCTGACCCGTCCCGGCTGAGCCGTGCGTAGACGAAGGCGGTGACGGCGAAGCCGAGGGCGACGAAGGCGAGGACCGCGTACGACTTCCCGCTGTCGGGCAGGATCACCGCGCCGAGTGCGGCCGCGGAGACCTGCCCGACGTTGAAGATCATGTCGTAGAGGGAGAACACCCGGCCGCGATAGACGTCGTCGACACCCGTCTGGACGAGGGTGTCGACGCTGATCTTCACGCCCTGCGCGCAGAAGCCGGTGAGGAAGCCGAAGGTGATGATCGCGGGCTGCGTGTAGAGGCCGCCGGGCATCGCGGTGACCACGGCGGCAGCGACGAACAGCAAGGTGATCCACTGCCGCAGCGTCATCACCCGGGTGGCCCACGGCGTGACGAGTGCGGCGATGAACAAGCCGGCCCCGACCGCGCCGGTGGCGATGGCGAGCGCACCGAACGCCTCGTCGAGCCGGTCGGGTCCGTAGAAGTAGTTCCGGTACAGCAGGATCATCGCGACGGTGATGAGCCCGAAGAAGAAGCGCAGCGCGCCGATCGCGGCCAGTCCGAGCGCAGCCTGCTTGCGCTGTCGCAGATGCCGGCCGCCGTCGACGAGTCCCTTGGCGATACCGCGGACGGCTTCGATCACGCCGGGCTCGTCACCTGTCAGGTCCGGGCCGAGCTGGTCGCGCCGCAGCCTGAGCGCGAGGAACGCGGCGGTCAGGTAGACGATCACGGTGAGTGCGAGGACGGCGAGATCCGAGTCGACGATCAGCTTGACCCCTGCGCCGACACCGCCACCGATGAGGAAGGACGCCGTACCGGAGGTCGGAGTGACGGCGTTCGCCATCACGAGCTCGTCCCGCTCGACCACGTGGGGGAGGCCGGCGGACAGACCCGACAACAGGAACCTGTTCACGCCGAGGGTGAGCAGGACCGCCAGGTAGAACGGCACGCCCGCGTTGCCCACTGCAACGATGGCGCCGATGCCGACGACCAGGACCGCCCGGGTCAGGTTGGCGCCGAACAGGATCTGCCGCCGCGACCACCGGTCCAGCAGTACGCCGGTGAACGGCCCGAGGATCGAGTACGGCAGCAAGGCCACCGCGAACAGCCCCGCGATCGCCCCGGCGTCCGGCGCCCGCTCCGGCGAGAACAGCACGTACGACGCCAGCGCGACCTGGAACACCCCGTCGCCGAACTGCGACGTCAACCGCACCGCGAACAGCCGCCGGAAGTCGCGGCGCCGCAGCAGCGTCCCAAGATCCCGGATGAACCGCACGCCTGCACTGTAACCGCCGGGCCAGTCGAGCCTGGTCGGCTCAGTCCTGCCCGGCTCAGTCCTGCCCGGCTCAGTCCTGCCCGGCTCAGTCTTGCCCGGTTCAGTCGTCGGCTGGTCGGTGCAGGCGTTCGGCGGCTGTCTCACCGCGCTGGCCGACCGGGACCACGCCGGCGACCTTGCCGAGGCCGATGGGCGGCATGTTGCCGTAGACGGTCTCGGTGTTGCCGGCCGGGACGATGTACGTCTCATGCCAGATGCCGGCGCCGCCGCCCTTGAACGAGGTGCGGAAGTAGTCCAGCCAGGCCGGGCGGTGCGTCCGGTTGCTGTCATTGGCGAACGCCTCCAGCTTCTCGACCGACTCCCAGTACTGGATCATCGTCACGCCGCGCCACGTCGGCAGCGTCCGGAACCCGAGCAGCCCGCTGTCCGGATCCTTCGACAACTCCCGCAGCATCGGGTTCATCGCCCTCCCCACCGGCAACCACGCCTTGAGCGCGCGCAGCGAGTTGATCCGGAACCCGATCAGAAACACCACGATCTCGCCCTCGTACGCGGCCGTCTGCCGCCCCTCGACCACACTCATCCCTGGCCCCTCCCCTTCAGCTCAGCAGATACTCCACCAGCGCCACCGGATGCCCGAGCACCATCGCCGCCGGGTCATCGCACGGCAGGTCGACCGGAGTCACCGCGGCGCCGCGGCGCCGCGGTTCGTCGGTGACCGGGTGCCAGTGCCACGACGTACAGGCGGCGCCCGGAAACAGGACGTAGTGCATACCGATCACCTTATGGTGGGCGGATGGATCGGACGTCGTTTCCGCATTTTCTGGCGATCACGTTGCGGTGGAAGGACAACGACGTCTACGGGCATGTGAACAACGTCGAGTACTACAGCTTCTTCGACACCGTGATCAACGACTTCCTGGTCCGGGCCGGCGGGCTCGACATCCACCGCGGCTCGGTGATCGGCCTGTGTGTGGACTCGCAGTGCACCTTCAAGGACTCGCTGGAGTTCCCCGGCACGGTCGACGCGGGATTGCGGGCCGGACAGCTGGGTAACTCGAGTGTGCGGTACGAGATCGGCCTGTTTCGCGAGGGCTCGGACCAGCCGGCCGCCACCGGGCGGTTCGTGCACGTGTTCGTGGCGCGGGAGGACCGCCGGCCGGTGCCGATCCCGGACCGCATCCGCCAGGCCTTGGAAGGGATCACCGGATGATCGTGCGCGGCGCCGTACTGCGAGAGATGGGTCTGCCCGGTCCGTACGCCGAGTCACGGCCGCTCCGGATCGAGGAGCTCGAGCTGGCGCCGCCCGGCCCCGGTGAGCTCCTGGTCCGGATCCGCGCCGCCGGGCTGTGCCACTCGGACCTGTCCGTGATCGACGGCTCGCGACCCCGGGTCATGCCGATGCTGCTCGGGCATGAGGCCACGGGTGAGGTCGTCCGGTCGGAGGCGCCCGGGTTCGCCGTTGGTGACAGTGTGGCCTTCGCCTTCGTACCCGCCTGTGGCGAGTGCGGTCCGTGTGCCGAGGGCCGGGCGGCGTTGTGCGAGCCGGGTGCCGCCGCGAACACGGCCGGCACGCTCCTGTCCGGCGTACGGCGGCTTGAGGGGGTGCACCACCACCTCGGGGTGTCCGGGTTCGCCGACCACGCTGTGGTGTCGGCGCGGTCCGCGGTCAAGATCGACCCGTCGTTGCCGCCGGAGATCGCGGCGTTGTTCGGCTGCGCGGTGATGACCGGAGTCGGCGCGGTCGTCAACACCGCACAGGTCCGGGCGGGGCGTAGTGCGGTCGTCTTCGGCCTTGGCGGTGTCGGGCTGTCGGTGCTCCTCGGTGCTGCGCTGGTCGGCGCGCATCCGCTGGTCGCGGTGGACGTCGTACCGTCGAAGCTGGCCTTGGCCCAGTCCCTTGGCGCGACGCACACAGTTCGTGCGGGTGAGGGCGCCGTCGAGGAGGTGCGGGAGGCGACCTCAGGTGGAGCCGACTACGCCTTCGAGACCGTCGGGAACGCGAAGGTGCTCGAACAGGCGTACGCCGCCACCCGGCGCGGCGGCACCACGGTCACGGTGGGGCTGCCGCATCCGTCGCAGACGTTCAGCGTGCCCGCGGTCAGCCTGGTCGCCGAGGAACGCACGGTGAAGGGTTCGTACCTCGGCTCGTCGGTCCCGAGCCGCGACATCCCCCGCTACATCGCCCTCTACCAAGCCGGCCGGCTCCCGGTCGACCGCCTGCTGAGCGCGACGGTCGGACTGGACGACCTCAACCAGGCCTTCGACAACCTGGCCGCCGGGACCTCGGTCCGTCAGGTGTTGCTCTTCTGAAGGTTCTCCGCGGCCTTCAGGAAGGTCGCCGCTTCGCGGGCGCGGGCCTCGGGAGTGAACTCATCACCGAAGTCCTCGGGGGCGGCGACCTGCCGGAGCTCGAGCGTCCCGGTGTTGCCGTCGTCGGCCGCCAAGCAGCGCCAGCCCCATTCGACCGCCTCCTCGCGGGAGGCTACCTCGATCAGGCAGAACCCGGCGATCAGTTCCTTGGTCTCCGCGAACGGGCCGTCGACCACCCGCCGCTTGCCACCGCCGTCCAGCTGCATCCGGAAGCCCTGGGAGCTCGGCAGCAGACCCTCGCCGGCCAGCAGGACACCCTTCTCGGCCATCTCCGCCATCACCAGACCCATGTCGGTCAGGCTCCGCTCGCTCGCCAGCTCGCCGCCCTCGGATGTGTCCGTGGCCTGGAAAATCATCAGATAACGCACTGGGAACCCCTCCCAAGTCGCTGTTAAATCCTGGGAAGAATCTAGACCCGGCGGCAACCCTTCAGGCAGGCTACGCACAGTGTGTTCACGGGCACCGCTCGTGAGGAACGTCAAGTGATACACGCGGAGTCCCTGAGGAGGACCCCAGTGATGCAAACCCGCCCCCGCCGCATCGGTGCCGTCATCGCCGGTGCTGCCGCCTTCGGCGTGATCGCCGTCATCGCCGGTAACCAGGCCGATGCCCAGCAACCCGCCCCCACCCCGATCGACCAACTGCTCGGCCAGGAGCTCCAGGGCAAGTCGGCCCTCGGCCGGATCCAGTCCCCGGTCACCGAGCTCGCCGACCGCAACGGCATGCCGGCCGCCCAGCTGGAACAGATCCTGGCCACCGACAAGACCAGCTGGCTGGACCGCGACGGCAAGCTCTTCTACCGCGAGCCAGTCTCCGGCGCCAAGCAGACTGCCGCCGCGCCGTCCCCGCGCTGGGCGACGCGTGCTGTTGCCGCCGCGACAGGTCCGGCGTTCGAGCTGCACAGCAAGCCAGGCTCCAACCGGGTGATCTACCTGGACTTCGACGGCCACACCATCAGCGGTACGGCGTGGAACACGAACGGCAAACCCGCCACCGTGAACGTGACGGCGTACGACACGAACGGGAATCCGGACACCTGGAGCACCGCCGAGCAGGACGTCGTCCGTGACGTCTGGGCCCGGGTGGCCGAGGACTACGCGCCGTTCGACGTGGACGTGACCACGCAGCAGCCGGCCGCGGCGGCGATCACCCGCTCCGGCGCGTCCGACCAGCAGTACGGCACCCGCGTCCTGATCGACCCGACCACCTGGTACCAGTCCGGCTGCGGGTGCGGCGGCGTCGCGTACGTGGGTGTGTACGACAACACCAGCCAGCACTCGTACTACCAGCCCGCTCTGGTGTTCACGAAGGGCGTCGGCACCGGCGCCAAGAACATCGCCGAGGCAGCGTCGCACGAGGCCGGCCACAACGTCGGCCTGAGCCACGACGGTACGGCGTCCGTCGGGTACTACGCCGGTCACGGCGCCTGGGCTCCGATCATGGGCGTCGGCTACTCCAAGGCGATCAGCCAGTGGAGCAAGGGCGAGTACACCGGTGCCAACAACAAGGAAGACGACTTCGCCGTCATCGGCCAGAACGGTCTGGCGCTGCGCGCCGACGACCACGGCAACACCACCGCTGCCGCCACCGCACTCACCCTCGGCACCAGCGCCAACGGCATCTACGCGAATGACTCGGACGTCGACATGTTCCGGATCGACCTGTCCGCGGGCACCTTCAGCTTCGCGGCGAACTCGGCCGCGTCCGGGGCCGACCTGGACATCAAACTGCAGCTGCTGAACTCGTCGGGCGCCGTCGTCGCCTCCGCCGACCCGGCGGCCGGCCAGTCCAGCTCCGCCACTCCGACCGGTCTGAGCGCGAGCATCAGCCGGCAGGTCACCGCGGGCCGCTACTACATGCGGGTCGACAACACCGGCTACGGCAACCCTGCGAACACCGGTTACTCGACGTACGGCAGCCGTGGTGCCTACACGGTGCGCGTCAGCGCCGGCTGAAACACCTGAGTCACCCGGGGCCGTCGTTCCCACCGAGATCGACGGCCCCGGGTCATGGGGGGACCCGCCCGCCCCGGGGGGAATCTGTGAGGAGATTCCTGAATGAAGAGCAAGTTCCGCCGCACCGGCGCGCTCGCATGCGCCGGTGCAGTCGTGTTCGGAGGTCTGGCCGTCGCGGCCGGTACTCAGGCCGACGCAGATCAGACGCCGATCGACCAACTGCTCGCCGAAGCCACGCCCGGCAGTTCGGCGCTCGGCAAGGTCCAGTCGCGGCTGGACGAGATCGCCCAGCGCAACGGTCTGGCCGAGGAGCAGTTGCAGCGCATCCTCGCCACCGACAAGACCAGCTGGCTGGATGCCGACGGCAAGTTGTTCTTCCGCGAGCCTGGTCTGACGGCCGCCCAGAAGGCACCGGAGGCGTCGCCGCGCTGGGCCACCGAAGCCGTTGCCGGAGCCACCGGTCCGGCGTTCGAGCTGCACAGCAAGCCGGGCTCCAACCGGGTGATCTACCTGGACTTCGACGGCCACACCATCACCGGTACGGCGTGGAACGCGTCCAAGGGGATCGATCCGGTCAACGTGTCGGCGTACGACACCGATGGCGATCCGGCGAACTACAGCACCGCCGAGCAGGACGTCGTACGCGAGGTGTGGGCTCGGGTTGCCGAGGACTACAGCACCTTTGATGTGGACGTGACCACGCAGGAGCCACCGCAGTCCGCGATCGACCGGTCCGGTGCGTCGGACGAGCAGTACGGCACGCGCGTGCTCATCGATCCGGACACCTGGTACCAGTCCGGGTGCGGTTGTGGCGGCGTCGCGTACGTCGGTGTCTACGACAGCACCAGCCAGCACGACTACTACCAGCCGGCGCTGGTGTTCACGAAGGGCGTCGGCACCGGTGCGAAGAATCTCGCCGAGGCTGCCTCCCACGAAGCCGGCCACAACGTCGGGCTGAGCCACGACGGCACGTCGACCGTCGGCTACTACCAGGGCCACGGCGCGTGGGCCCCGATCATGGGTGTCGGCTACTACCGCGGCATCAGCCAGTGGAGCAAGGGCGAGTACGCCGACGCGAACAACAAGGAAGACGACTACGCGGTCGTCGGCTCGCACGGCCTCGCTCTGCGCGCCGACGAGGCCGGTGACACGACGGGTGACGCCGCCGCTCTGACCGTCGGTACGCCGGCGTCCGGTGTGGTCGCGGCCGAGGACGACACCGACGTCTACCGCGTCGACGTCAGTGCCGCAGGCAACTACACCGCGACCGCAAGTGCGGCCGCTACCGGTGGCGACCTTGACATCAAGCTCGACCTGCTCGACAGCGCGGGCTCTGTCGTCGCCTCGGCCGACCCGGCGTCGGGCCAGAGTGACGCCGGTACGCCGACCGGCCTTGGTGCGAGTGTTACCAGCACCCTCCAGCCGGGTACCTACTACCTGCGGATCGACAACGTGGGCTACGGGGACCCGCTGAACACCGGGTACTCCACCTACGGCAGCCGCGGCGCCTACACCCTCGGCATCGCGCCCTCCTGATCCCTGTGGCTGGCCGGTCTCTGGCGGACCGGCCAGCCACAGGCTCTCACGTCAGGTGCGAGACAGCGAGATGCGCAAGGGCCGCGGACTGGTGAGCCAGAACGTCGTCATCGAAACGGACGATGCTCGAGTGGTTCGACGGAGCCTCGTCCTCGGAGACGTCGTCGGGGCGGGCGCCGAGCATGATGAACGTGCCGGGCACCTCCGCGAGGACCATCGAGAAGTCCTCGGCTCCCATCAACGGGTTCGCCAGCGGCTCGACCCGCTCTGGTCCGAGCAGGTCGGTCAGCTTTGACTGTGTCTCCGCCGTACGTCCGGCGTCGTTGATCGTGACCGGGTACTGCCTGGCGAGGGTCGCGTCGACGGTGCAACCGTGGGCCGAGGCGATTGATTGGGCCAGCGCCGGTAGCTCGTGGGAGAGCTGCTCGAGGCTCGCGTCGGACAGCGTCCGTACGGTGGCGCCGAGCGTGGCCGAGTTGGGGATCACGTTGATCGCGACCCCGGCGGAAAGTTGCGTCACGGTGATGACGACCGGGTCGAACAGGTTCACGCGCCGCGTCACGTAACTCTGCAACGCCAGCACGATCTCGGCGACGACCGGCACCGGGTCGATCGACTTCTCCGGCTGCGAACCGTGCCCGCCCTTGCCGTGCACGGTGATGTGCAGCCGGTTCGAGCTGGCCATCATCGTGCCGGGCCGGGTCTGGAAGACCCCCTTCGCGGCCAGGGCCCACACGTGCACGGCGTACGCGGCGATCGGCTTCTCGCCGCTGGCGTTCAGCAACCCTTCCCGGATCATGTACCCGGCGCCGCCGAGTCCTTCCTCGCCCGGCTGGAACATGAAGACGACGTTCCCGTGCAGCTCCTCGCGATGCGCACTGAGCAACTGCGCGGCACCCACGAGGCCGGCCGTGTGCAGGTCGTGGCCGCAGGCATGCATGTTCCCGTTCTCGGATGCGTAGTCCAGGCCGGTCTCCTCGATCACCGGCAACGCGTCCATGTCACCTCGGAGGAGCACCGTCGGGCCTGGGTGCCCACCTCGCAGCACGCCGACGACCGACGTCACCTCGCGCCCGGTCGTCACCTCCAACGGCAACCCGGCGATGGCGTCGAGCACCAGCCCCTGCGTCTTCGGCAACTCGAGCCCGACCTCAGGATTCCGATGCAACTCCCGCCGCAGCTCAACCACCCCCGGCGCGATACCAGCACTCTCCCGCACCAAATCCATCAGCCACTCCTCACACCTCACCGGACCGAGCCACCGTACCCGCACCCCGCGCGGCCCACCCATCAGTGGCTCCCCGGACCCCACGCAACACCCACGCGCGCTCCCGTCACCGCGCCCTCCACCCCGGTCCGCCGCGCGCTCCACCCCCGTTCCGGCGCGCGTGCTCAACCCCCGTTCCGGCGCGCGTGGCCCCCGTTCCGGCGCGCGTGCTGCACCCCGTTCCTTGGTTGCGCGTGTTCGGGCGTCGACCGGGCCGGGTTGGTTGCGTGGCGTGGCTGCGGGTGGTGTGGTCCCAGCGGGGCGCGGCTACTGCTTCGGGGCGTAGGTGAGGATGACTACGCCGTTGCCGACCTCGGTGACGGCCGCCAGGTTCATCTGCGTCGGCGCGATCCCCGACAGCAAACCTTCCCCGGACCCGGCGACGAACGGGTGCACCCAAAGCTGCAACTCGTCCAGGAGCCCAGCCTCCACCAACGCCTGGCTGAACGAGCCGGTGCCGTACTTGAGCAGCGTCCCCTCACGCGATGCCTTCAGTTGCGCGACCGCCTCGACGGCGTCGCCCTGCAGGACCTCGGTGTTCCAGGTCGCGTCGGTCAGCGTCCGCGACGCGACGTACTTCGGCAGCGGGTTGATCGCGTCGGCCAGTTCGCCGGGCCGGTCCGGCCACGAGGTCGAGAAGACGTCGTACGTCGCCCGCCCCATCAGCAGCGCATCGGCGGCGTTCAGCAGCTTCGCGGCCTGCTCGTTGTGCTGGTCGCCCTGGAAGCCTTGCTGCGCACCCCAGAAGGCATCGCCGGCCACCATGCCGTCCAGCGAGATGTACGTCGATTCGATGAGTCTCATGGCGACGGAAAATACTGACTCGCATCAGATCCGTCTTGTACGGAAACGCAGCTCCGAGTCCTCCCAGTCCAGCTCTCGGGTCCAGCTCCCGATCCCCCTCACAATCCTAGGACCACGCTGCCGTTCGCCACCTCCGCCGGGGTGTGGCCGATCAGCTGCCGGAGTGACCGGGTCAGATGCGGCTGGTCGTAGTACCCCGCCTCGGTGGCCACCTCCGCGATCGTCTTACCCGCGTGCAGCATCCGGACCGCCCGTCTTGCGCGTTCGATCAGCTCCAGCGTGCGCAGTGGAAGCCCGACCGCCCGCACGAACCGGCTCTGCACGGTCCGCTTCGGCATGGTGCGTACGACGCCGTGCCGCAACTCGTCGATCAGCGGATCGAACACCATCAGATCCGCACGCCGGAGCCGGTCGAAGAACACGTCGATGTTCTGCGGAGTCGGCATCTCCCACGCCCGACCGTCCAGCAGGATGCGACCGTCCGACAGGACCGGCAGTACCGCATCCCTCATATTGGTGAGCCGGGCCGGCGGGAACATCGGCAGGTACGCCCCGAGGCGGAAGTCAGCTCCGAAGTACTCCGAGTCGGCCGAACACACCATGGTCGTCGCCCTGGTCGCCGGACCGCGCAGGTGCACAGCCCAGGTCCCGCCAATCCGCGCGAACCCAATTCCCGCGGTAGTCGAGGCGAGCGAACTGAACGGGGTCGGACTATCGCACTCCGCAGACCAAACCTGCATCAAGGGCCCAACCGGCCCACCGACAATGCGACTGTCGAGCCCCATGCAGCGTAGTGAAACCCGTCCCTCCACCCCACGCAACCGCCTGCACCATGATGCAAACGTCGACCACGCAGGCCAGCCGGAACGGAACACCTGGCGAAGAGAGCGGCCAGGAACACGCGACGTGGCGCGCGAGTAGTTGACGCGCGGTGCCTGACCACCAGTTGCTGCCGGGCTGAGGGCTAGCGCTGTAGGCATCGCGCTACACCGGGTGGCCGGGTGGTGATCGTGGTCTGTGTCGCCGGTCGGGTGGTGGCGGACGGTGTGAGAGGGGCGATGCCGGCCAGGGCAGTTTGTAGGGGAGATGGGGCGGATCTGTAGGTGGAGTGGGGCGTGGCGGGTGGAGTGAAGGTCAGGCGTTGCGGAGTTGGTGGGGTGGCCTTGAGGGGGCCGGGGGTTGGGGGGAGTGGGGATGGGGCTGGGGGTGGGAGTTCGTGGGTGGGCGTGTGGTGGGACTCGGCTTGGCGGATTTCGGTGGTGAGGTGGTGGAGGAGGGCTGTGGTGGTGGAGCGGGATCGGTCGGCGGCTAGGCCGGCAGGGGCGAGTTCGAAGGTGTCGAGGTGAGCGAAGCCTTGACGGAGGATGGCTTCGAGGTGGTTGCGGGTGCTGGTGCCCGACCGTTCGAGGTCGGGGAGGCGGGTGGAGTTGTAGACGAGGGTGGTGAGGAGGGGGAACTGGCCCTCGGCGGTTTGCTGGTTGAGGGCTCGGAGGACCTCGCCGGGCTGGAGGTCGCCGCGGGTCTCCAGGTCGTCAGCCAGGATGCGGACGGCGGGGACGAAGGCTGCGTAGTAGCCGCCGCCCCGGGCGTCTTCGATGCCGGGGGCAACTTTGTCCACACCTAGGCGGGTCAGGTACTCGTTCAGGTGGTCCTGGGCCCAGGCTTCGGCGACACCTTCCTCGAGCTGGCGACTGCCGGGACGCGTGAAGGCGCCCCGAGCCGCCTCCTGCGTCGCGCCGGCCGGGCCGAGGAAGTGCGCGTGCTCGTGCAGCAACGTGGCGAGCGACTCGCGGTACTGGACGAGGACCGGGAGCGGCTGCTCCTCACCCGCATGTGCGTACATCTGCCGCAGTGGATCGAGGATGCACTCGCTGTCGAGATACAGCGTGCCGTCCCAGTGCGCGAGGCCGAGGACTTCACCGACCGTCTCAACCACCTGCCCGTTCCACGCAGTCTGACCTGCGCCGGACACTTCGACTGCGACCTGCCCACTGCGCGCCAGCAACTCCTCCAAGGAACCCGGTGGCGCGGCAACCACGGAGGCGGTCATGGACGGAAGGCCGTCGCCAGGCGGATCAGGGAATCTGCGGACCGATGAAGGTTCGCCTGCTCATGTGGATTGTCAGTAGACGCCGCGAGTCGGCGCAGCTCCGTGACAAGCCAGTCGGTCCGCGCCTTCCGCTCCGCGGGTGTCGAGCGACTCGGCGGCGGGACCTCCGGCGGCGCGTAGGCCGGTGGGGTGTGCGCCGCATAGTCCGGCGGAGTGTGGCTCGAATGCTCCATGGTCTGTCCTCCCGAGGTGTGATCTCGGCGGAGAACATATGGAGATTCGCCCCTCTCCCAGCGGCGAACTTCTCACCTGTGGATAACTGAACCTCGGACACCTTGTGGGGACCGCGGACAGGTAACAACATGTCCGCGGTCCCCAGATCCTGTCCGCGGCACCCCGAGAACCCCGCCGCACCCCGCGGCACCCCGAGAACCCCACGGCACCCCGGGGCGGTTAGAAGAGGGTTGGAGGGGCAGCGTCGACGGGTGGCTCCGGTAGGGGCTCGACGCCGGGCACGGCTGAGCGGACCGCGGAGTGGAAGCGACGGGCCAGGTTCAGCGCCTCCACGTTGTCTGGTGTGTGCAGGAAGATGGTCGGTGAGCGGCCCTCGGCGAGCCAGTTCACCACCTGCTCCACGAGGTAACCCCAGCCCTCGACCGTCTCGGCAACGGAGTCCCGCCCGATGTACCGGACGATCGGATGCGCGGTCAGCGCACGCGTACGTCGTACCACCCGGGGCTTCTTCATCCACGCGTCGCGCTCGGCGTAGCTGGTCGGCCGGCGTCCGAAGAGCGTGACCGTGTCGAACGGGATCCACTCGGCATCCACGCGCCCGAGAACCCGTTCGAGTTGACCGGCGGCAACCGCGTCGTCGAAGAACGCCGGATGGCGGACCTCTACGGCGTACCGATAACCGCGCGGGGCGTGATGGAGGAACGCGGCGAGCGTGCCGAGGTCGGTGGGGGAGAAGGACGCAGGGAGCTGGATCCACACGGCGTGGTTGCGTTCGGCGAGTGGTTCGATGGCGGACAGGAACGCGCGCAGTTCGCCGTCGACGCCGGTCAACCGCCGTTCGTGGCTGATCACCTGCGGCAGCTTCACGACGAAGCGGAAGTCAGGTGGCGTCTGCGCCGCCCAGCCGGCGACGGTCGACTGTGCGGGCGTCGCGTAGAAGGTGGTGTTGCTCTCCACGGCGTTGCACCACGACGCGTACCACTCCAGCTTCGACCGCGACGGCTGCGGCCAGGCGGCGTGGGTCCACTGCGCACACCCCACATGCAGCCGCATCAGGCCAATCTATAGAACAGCCCCGCAGCCACCACACCGGTGACTGCGGGGCTGTACGACGTACGTCAGCGGTCGACCTCGCCGCGGATGAACTTCTCCACCAGGTCGCGGCACACGTCGTCGGCGTACTGCTCCGGCGGCGACTTCATGAAGTACGACGACGCGGACAGGATCGGGCCGCCGATGCCGCGGTCCTTGGCGATCTTCACGGCGCGGATCGCGTCGATGATGATGCCGGCCGAGTTCGGCGAGTCCCAGACCTCGAGCTTGTACTCCAACGACAGCGGTACGTCGCCGAAGTTGCGGCCCTCGAGCCGGATGAACGCCCACTTGCGGTCGTCCAGCCAGGCCACGTAGTCCGACGGCCCGATGTGCACGTTGCGCGGGTCGATCTCGTCGCGCAGCTGCGAGGTGACGGACTGGGTCTTGCTGATCTTCTTGGACTCCAGGCGCTCCCGCTCGAGCATGTTCTTGAAGTCCATGTTGCCGCCGACGTTCAGCTGGTAGGTCCGGTCGACGGTGACGCCGCGGTCCTCGAACAGCTTGGTCAGCACGCGGTGCGTGATGGTCGCGCCGATCTGCGACTTGATGTCGTCGCCGACGATCGGTACGCCGGCCGCGGTGAACTTGTCCGCCCACTCCTTGGTGCCGGCGATGAAGACCGGCAGCGCGTTGACGAACGCGACACCCGCGTCGATCGCGCACTGCGCGTAGAACTTGGCAGCCTGCTCCGAGCCCACCGGCAGGTAGCAGACCAGTACGTCGACCTGCGCCTCGCGCAGCGCGGCGACCACGTCGACCGGTGCGGTCTCGGACTCGGTGATGGTCTCGCGGTAGTACTTGCCGAGACCGTCCAGGGTGTGACCCCGCTGCACCGTGACGCCGGTCGGCGGCACGTCGCAGATCTTGATCGTGTTGTTCTCACTGGCGCCGATCGCGTCGGCGAGGTCCAGTCCGACCTTCTTGCCGTCGACGTCGAAGGCGGCGACGAACTGCACGTCGCGGACGTGGTACTCGCCGAACTGGACGTGCATCAGACCGGGGACGCGCTCGTCGGGCTTCGCGTCGCGGTAGTAGTGCACGCCCTGGACGAGCGAGCTGGCGCAGTTGCCGACACCGACGATCGCTACGCGGATCGAGGTCATCTGGAACTCCTTCAATTAGGCGGTTGGTGCAGGTCAGGGGGCCGCTGTTGCCGCCGCTCGCCGTCGATCAGCTCGTTCAGCCAGCGGACCTCGCGCTCGGCCGACTCCAGGCCGTGCCGTTGCAGCTCGAGGGTGTAGGCGTCGACTCGCTCCGCGGTCCGGGTCATCGCCGCCCGGAAGTTGGCCAGCCGCTCCTCCATCCGGGCCTTGCGGCCCTCGAGGATGCGCAACCGGGTGGCCGGATCGGTCCGGCCGAAGAACGAGAAGCGGACGCCGAACGTGTCGTCCTCCCAGGCCGACGGACCGGCGTCGTGCATCGCGTGCGCGAAGTGGTCCTTGCCGTCGGCGGTGATCGTGTACACGATCTTCGGCCTGCGACCCGTCCCCGGCGTACCGGGATCGGCCGTGATCAGGCCGTTGCGGAGCATCGCCTTCAGACACGGGTAGAGCGACCCGAACGACAGCACGCGCCCCCAGCCGAACTGGGCGTTGACGCGCTTGCGGAGCTCGTAACCGTGCATCGGCGCTTCATGCAGCAGACCGAGTACGGCGAGTTCCAGGACTCCACTGCGGTTTCCCATGACCCACCTCCCACGGTCTAGTTTGTCATGACCTGATGTATCGGCTCGATACATCGCTTCGCCACTGTAAGCAGACCAGAGGACTGTGGACAACTCCTGACAAAGCCGCCCTTTGTCAGCTTGATCACGCGGCACGCCGAGAAACCTGTTACGTCAGGCGCCGATCTGCGTTTAATCGTGTGACACAGCGTCGTGGTTCAAGAGCGGAGGGTCATGGCCGACAGCCAGGCGAAGCACGCGAAGCAGGACGTCGAGAGCGGTGCGGACGGCGGAGGCCCGCTGGCCCAGGTCTCGCTGCGGTTCACCGCCTCCACCGAGAAGTGGTTGCCGGACGCGTTCGGGTTCGTGCTGGTCGGGACCTTCGTGGTGCTGCTCTTCGGGCTGGTCACCGGTGAGCCACTGCTCGAGCGCCCCGACGATCCGGCCGCGACCAAAGGTTTCGGCCTGGTCGACGCGTGGGGCCTCGGGTTCTGGAGCCTGATCACCTTCACGCTGCAGATGGTCATGATCATCATCGGCGGGTACGCCGTCGCGACCAGTGGACCGGTCGCCCGGTTGATCGCTCGACTGGCCAGGATCCCGCAGAGCCCGCGGACCGCGGTCGCGTTCGTCGCCGCGGTGGCCATGCTGGCGTCGTACCTGAACTGGGCGTTCAGCCTCGTCTTCGCCGCGATCCTGGCGCGTGAGGTGGCCCGCAACGTGCCGAAGGCGGACTACCGTGCGCTGGGCGCCATGGCGTTCCTGGGCCTCGGCACGGTCTGGGCGCAGGGGCTGTCCGGCTCGGCTGCGCTGCAGGTGGCCAGTGCGAGCAGCAGTCCGGCGCCGGTGCAGGAGGTCATCAAAGCGAGCGGCCACGCCAGCGGGCTGATCCCGCTCAGCGACACCATCTTCACCTGGCAGGCCGTCCTGGCGACTCTGGTCGTGTACGTCGTCGGCGTCGGGATGGCGTGGGTCATCGCGCCGGGCGAGGACAACTCACGGACCGCCGAACACCTCGGGATCGAACTGCGGCCACTCGTCGGCCGCGGATCGGCGTACAACGGTCAGCGGGAGGAGAACGAGACCCGCCGGCCGGGGGACTGGCTCGAGCACTCCCCGCTGTTCAGTCTGCTGATCGTGCTGCTCGGAGCGGTCTACCTGGTCCGCTACTTCAGCGGGAAGAACTTCTTCAGCGCGCTCGACCTCAACACCGTCAACCTGATCCTGTTCCTGCTCGCCCTGCTGCTGCACTGGCGGCCGTGGCGGATGGCCCGCGCGGTCCGCGACGGCGCGCCCGCGGTAGCCGGCGTCCTGTTGCAGTTCCCGCTGTACGGCGGGATCTTCGGAATGATCGCCTACACCGGGATCTCCGCCCGGCTGGCCGGCTGGCTGGTGCAGGCAAGCAACCAGTTCCTGTTCCCGCCGCTGGTGGCGATCTACTCCTGCATCCTCGGCATCTTCGTGCCGAGTGGCGGCAGCAAGTGGGTGATCGAGGCGCCGTACGTGCTGCAGGCCGCCAACGAGCTGAAGGTGGACGCCGGCTGGATGGTGGTGGTCTACGATCTCGGCGAGGCCAGCGCGAACCTGCTGCAGCCGTTCTGGATGCTGCCGACGCTGGCCATCCTCGGCCTCAAGGCGCGCGACATCATGGGCTACACGTTCACGATGTTCCTGGCCTGCTTCCCGGCGGCGCTGATCGCCGTGACCTTGCTCGCACCGCACGTCACCGGGTGAGCCGGGCGGAAATCGCTTGCTTCCGCCGGGAAAGATCTGGGTAAGGCCTGGCCCGGCCCGCGCCCGGGTGACCGCTCGGCTTGTTAGCATCCGGAGCGGATTCGGGGCCGTTACCACACCCACCGTAGTCTGTGGGGCAATGACTTCCGCGAGATCGTCGAGGATTGCACAGTGAGTGAAGCTCGTAGAAGGGCCGTCCCGGCCCGCAAGCCCAAGAAGCACTGGGCGCTGCGGGTCCTCGGCTGGGTGACCGCACTCTTCTTCGTCGGCATCATCGGCGCCGTCGCCACCTTCTTCATCGTCTACCAGACGACGGACATCCCGGACCCCAACAAGGAGTTCGCGACCAACACGACGACGGTCACCTTCGCCGACGGCAAGCAGCCGCTCGGGTCCTTCTTCGAGCAGAACCGGCACTCGGTGCCGCTGTCACAGATCCCGAAGCACGTCCAGGACGCGGTGACCGCGGCCGAGGACCGCACCTTCTGGACCAACCCCGGCATCTCTCCGTCGGGCATGGTCCGCGCGGCGTGGAACATCGCCAACGGCGAACAGTTGCAGGGTGGCTCGACGATCACCCAGCAGTACGTGAAGGTCATGTACCTGACCCAGGAGCGGACCGTCTCCCGGAAGTTCCAGGAGTTGTTCATCGCGACCAAGCTGAGCCGGTCGCAGGACAAGAGCAAGACCCTCGAGGGCTACCTCAACACCGTCTACTTCGGTGAGGGTGCGTACGGCATCTCCGCGGCCGGCGACGCCTATTTCCAGGTGCCGGACCCGCGCAAGTTGACCGTGCCGCAGGCCGCCTTCCTGGCCACGGTGCTGAACAACCCGACCCTGTTCGACATCGACGACCCGGACCCGCGCACCAAGAAGCGGATCATCGAGCGGTACCGCTACGTCCTCGACGGCATGCGGCAGAACGGCACCATCACCCAGGCGCAGGCGACGGCGTACGGCAAGGCGCTGCCGAAGATCAACAAGAAGCCGAAGAACGACCGGTACAAGGGACCGAACGGCTTCCTGCTCGACATGGCGCGCAAGGAGCTGCAGCGGCTGGGCTTCGACGAGGACCAGATCAGCGGCGGCGGCCTGAAGGTGGTCACCACCTTCGACCTCAAGGCACAGAACCAGATCGTCAAGGCCGGCACGGAGGAGCTGCCGAAGAAGCGCAACGGCCTGCACGTCGGCATGGCGTCGGTCAGGCCGGGCACGGGCGAGCTGGTCGCGATGTACGGCGGCCCCGACTACCTGAAGAGTCAGTTGAACTGGGCAACCAGACCGGCTCGCCCGGGATCGGGGTTCAAGCCCTTCGCGCTCGCGGCCGCGCTGAAGGACGGTACGTCGATCTGGGACATCTTCCAGGGCGACAGCCCGATCGAGATCCAGGGCCAGGAGCTGAACAACGAGTTCGACGAGGACTACGGCGACGTCACCTTGCTCAAGGCGACCGAGCAGTCGATCAACACCGCCTTCTACGACCTGGTCGACAACAAGATGGAGGACGGTCCGGCGAAGCTCGTCGACGCCGCGGAGGCGGCCGGCATCCCGAAGACCAAGGCGCTCGAGATCGGCCGGAACAACCCGTCGACGGTCCTCGGCCCGGACCCGTACGCGTCGCCGGTCGACATGGCCAACGCCTACGCGACGTTCGCCGCCGACGGCATGTACGCGCCGGTGCACACGATCAAGAGCGTGTCCGGCCCGGACGGCAAGGTGCTGTGGAGCGAGAAGAGCCTGGACAAGAAGAAGGCCAGGAAGTTCGACGAGAACGTCGCCCGGATGGTCAACTACGCGCTGCAGGACGTGGTGGAGAAGGGCACCGGTGAGGACGCCAAGGAGCTGGACCGCGCGGTGGCAGGCAAGACCGGTACGGCCGGTGGTGTGGCGGTCGAGCACCGCAAGGCCAACGCCGCGTGCGACGGCTGCAAGGACGGCGACGACACCCTGACGTCCTGGTGGACCGGGTACACGCCGCAACTGTCCACGTCGGTGCTGTACCGGGCCGGCGCGTCCGGTGAGGGCGACCTCGACCCGTACTCCAGCGACGACGCGTTCTTCGGTGGCGGCTGGCCGCTGAAGACCTGGCTGGCTTACATGGACCCGGCGCTGGCCGGTCAGCCGGACGAGGGCTTCCAGGACCCTGACGAGGACCAGCTCAAGGACAGCCCGACGCCGACGTTCACACCACCCGCGCCGCCGACCAGCACCCCACCCGCGCCGCCGACGAGCACTCCGCCGGCGCCGCCGACCACGACGCCGAGCGACCCGCCGTCGAGCACCCCGACCGGCAAGCCGACGGGGAAGCCGCCCCGGACACCTCCGGGCTGGCCGCTCCCGACGGGTGGCACGCCCGACACGCCGGCCTCACCCGGCGGCGGCGACCAGTAGCCGGCCCTCGTGTTCGAGCGGACGGCCGGCGACGAAGGCAAGCCCGGCCGGGCTCGGCGGGCCCGGGCCGACGGAGTCCGGCTGTCGCGATGGATGCCGACCGCGATGGGCCGGGAGGTGCTCGGGTGGTGGCTGGTCACCCGGGCAGCGCTGTTCATGCTGTCGGTGTCCGCGCCGCTGCTGTTCAACCGCGGCAACGACTACCCGAACGTCTGGCGGGCCTGGCTGCAGTGGGATGTCTGGCACCTCAAGGCGGTCGCGGAGTTCGGCTACAACAACGGTGAGCCGTCCGGGGCGCCGTTGGCCGCGTTCTTCCCCGGGTTCCCGCTGCTGGTCCGGATCGTCAGCTGGACCGGGATCGGTTACGTTGCCGCCGGCATCGTCGTGTCCGCGGTCGCCAGTGCTGTCGCGGGCGTGTACCTGGCGCGACTGGCGCAGTACGAGTTCCCGGAACTGAAGGACCTCGGCCCGCACGCGGCGATGATCTGGTACGGCGCTCCGGTCGGTGTGTTCCTGGCCGCCGGTTACACCGAGGCGCTGTTCTGCGCGTTCGCGTTCCCCGCCTGGCTGGCGGCACGGCAGGGCCGGTGGGCGCGCGCGGCGATCTTCGTCGCGCTGGCCTCGACCGTGCGGGTGTCCGGCATCTTCCTCGCGTTCGCCCTCGTGGTCGAGTTCGTCACGTCGAAGAAGCGGGACTGGCTGTCGCTCCCGTGGCTGGCCCTGCCGGCCGTCCCGGTGCTCGCCTTCATGGCGTACCTGAAGCAGATCCACGGCTCGTGGTTCGCCTGGCAGGAGGCGCAGGAGAAGGGCTGGGCGCGCGAGTTCACCTGGCCATGGACCTCCCTGATGCACACGATCGAGGCCGCGACCAAGGGTCACTTCTCCGCCGACCGCAGCGACTGGACCTGGATGTTCCGGGCCGAATTGGTCGCGCTCGTGGTCGGCCTGCTGCTCCTCGCCTGGCTGATCCGGCGTCGTTCCTGGGGTGAGGCCGCCTGGGTCGCCGCCACTGTCGGCGCGTTCTGTACGTCGTTCTGGATCTACTCGCTCACCCGGGCGTCGCTGCTCTGGTGGCCGCTGTGGATCGGCCTGGCGGTCATGAGCAGGCGCAGACTCTGGCTCGGCCGCCTCTATCTGGCCCTCGCGATACCCCTGGCCGCGATCTGGGCGGCCGCCTTCTTCACCGGCCGCTGGACCGGCTGACGGGCCTGTTCACGCCTGAACTGTCCGGCATGTGGACAGTTTGCGGGGTAGGCAACCCCCGAGGGGCCCCGGACGTCGTTAGGTGTGAAGGGGTGGCAGTCCGGGCGGGGACCGCCACCCCTCTCAAATGTTCCGGCGGAACCTTTCAGGGGCAGGCTCCGCCGGAGAATCGTCCAGCGTGGGCGGTGGCCGGTCAGGCTGCCGCCCATACTGCTGTCGCGCGGCATGCAACCGCCACCGGTGGTTCGCCGGTTCCTGTCATTACAGAGGTGACAGGAACCGGCGATGCGGTCAGCCGTAGTTGCGGTCGATCGACTGGGACGGGGTCGGGCTCGGCTTGGTCTCGGCGACGCGCTTGTCGCTCGGGTGCGTGCCGGGCTCGACACCCTTCAAGGTGCCCAGCAGTTCGATCTCGGCGAGCGTGACGCCGTCAGCGCCCGCCGCCGGGGTCAACACCAGCCGGTACTGCGTGTAAGCCTTCGCCGAAGCGATGCTGAAGGCTCGGGTTGACGACACCCACGGCCAGCTCTGGCCGGTACGGCGATCTACCGTCGACCACGTCGTACCGTCGTTCGATCCCTCCAGCACCCAGGCCGACGGCGCCGTACCCGTGGCACCACTGGTCAGCGTGTACATCCCGACCGGGCGGCCCTGCGGGAGCGCCACCGTGATCGCCGGGGTCGCGCCGGTCAGCGTGACCTGGGTCTTGGAGTCGTTGTCGGTCAGCGCGGTCACGTCCGCGTCACCGGCCCCGATCACCGCACCCTCGTCCTCGGTCGAGTCCCGCCACGTGCTCGGGTCCTCGCCCGGGGTGGTGATCGACGGCGGGGCGTCGTTGCGGCCGGTGCCCCACCGCGACGGCTGGTCGGTCATCTCGAACTCGATCTTGCCGCCGTTCGCGATCAGGTCGTGCGGCAAAGCGGTCGACGTCCACGTCTTGCCGTTGATCTTCACGCCCTTGACGTAGATGTTCTTCGCGCTGTTGCCCGGCGCGCTGATCGTCAGCTTCTTGCCGCCGGCCAGCCGCACCGTCGCCTTCGTGAACAGCGGCGACCCGATCGCGTACGTCGGCGATCCGACCTGCAACGGGTAGAACCCGAGCATGCTGAACAGGTACCAGGACGACATCTCGCCGTTGTCCTCGTCACCCGGGTACCCCTGCCCGATCTCGGACCCGAGGTACAGCCGCGACAGCACCTCGCGCACCTTCTCCTGCGTCTTCCACGGCTGACCCGCGACGTCGTACATGTAGGTGATGTGGTGCGACGGCTGGTTGCTGTGGCCGTACTGACCCATCCGTACGTCGCGCGCCTCGAGCATCTCGTGGATCGTGCCGCCGTACCCACCGGTGTGCAGCGCGTCCTCCGGCGTACTGAAGAACTCGTCGAGCTTCTTCGCCAGGCCGTCGCGGCCGCCGTACAGGGCGGCCAGGCCGGCGCCGTCCTGCGGCGTCGAGAACGCCATGTTCCACGCGTTCGTCTCGGTGTAGTCGTGACCCCAGTCGCGCGGGTCGAACGTGCCCGGCGAGCTGCCCCAGACGCCGTCCGGGCCCTTGCCCTGGAAGAAGCCGAGCGCCGGGTCGAACAGCGTGACGTAGTTGCGGGCCCGGTTCAGGAAGTACTTGTAGTTGTCCAGGTACTCCTGCTTGCGCGGGTCGTTCTTCTTCGCCTTGTCGTACAGCGCCTTCGACATGTTCGCGATGCCGAAGTCGTTGATGTAACCGTCCATCGACCAGCTGAAGCCCTCACCGGTGGTGTTGGCGGTGTAGCCGTTGAAGGTGGCCAGGTCCATGCCCTTGCGGCCGACGTTCTGCGACGGCGGTACGGCGGTCGCGTTCTTGACCGCCGCGTCGTACGCCGCCTGGACGTCGATCCCCTTGATGCCTTTCAGGTAGGCGTCGGCGAAGGCGACGTCGGAGCTGGTGCCGACCATCAGGTTCGCGTAGCCCGGGGACGACCAGCGGGAGATCCAGCCGCCGTCCTTGTACTGCTGGACGAACCCGTTCACCTGGTCGGCCGCGTCGTCCTGGGAGAACAGCGAGTACGCCGGCCAGACGGTGCGGTAGGTGTCCCAGAAGCCGTTGTTCACGTACGTCCGCCCGGCGACGATCTTCGATCCGGTCGTGGTCGGGGTGTCCGTACCCACCTTGGGCGAGGTCGGCGACGCGTAGGTGATCACCGGCTTGTGTGCCGTACCGGTGTTCTCCGAGCCGTTGTTCGGGTAGAGGAAGAGGCGGTAGAGGTTCGAGTACAGGGTGGTCAGCTGGTCGGCTGTCGCGCCCTCGACCTCGATGGTGCGCAGCTTGGCGTCCCAGAGTTGCTGCGCGGTGTCCTTGACCTTGCCGAACTTCGCATCGGCGGGCAACTCGAGCTCGAGGTTCTTCTTCGCCTGGGCCGTGCCGATCAGCGAGGTCGCCATCCGCAGCTCGACCTGCGTCACCTTCGAGCCGAACGAGAAGTAGCCGCCGACCGCCGCACCACCGCCGTCCGACAGCTTGCCGGAGGCAACCACCTTCTGGTCGACCACGCCGTACACGAACAGCCGGCCGGCGCCGGTCGACAGGCCGCTCTTGATGTCGCTGAACCCGGTCACCACACCGGTCTCCGGGTCGAGCGTCAGGCCGCCGCTGTTGTTCACGTTGTCGAAGATCAGCGACGCCTTGCCGGCCGGGAAGCTGAACCGCAGCATCGCGGCGTGGTCGGTCGGCGCGATCTCGGCCGCGTTGCCGTTGTCGAACGTGACGCCGTAGTAGTACGGCCGGGCGACCTCGTTGTCGTGACTGAACGACCAGGCCCGCGCCTTCCGGTCCGCGGTCGGAGTTGCGGCCGTCGACGGCATCACCTGGAACGTCTGCCGATCTCCCATCCACGGGCTGGGCTCGTGGCTGATCGACAGCGCCTGCATCGTCGGCTTGTTGTCCTCGTTGTTGCCCTTGGCATAGTCGTACAGCCAGGACGTCGAGCCGGCGTTCGTCACCGGCGTCCAGAAGTTGAAGCCGTGCGGTACGGCGGTCGCCGGGAAGTTGTTGCCCCGCGAGAAGCCACCGGTCGCGTTGGTGCCGCGGGTGGTGAGTGCGAGGTCCGACGGGTGCTTCGACGCGGTCTTCTGCGCCGTGGTGTCGGGGTTGATCGCCTGCGCGATTCGCAGGTCGTCGACCCAGCCGCGGAACTCGGCCGGTCCGGACGGCTTGTCGTAGCCGATCAGGATTCGCTGGATCGTCTTGCCCTTGGCCACCGTGCCGAGGTCCGCCTCGACGTTGTTCCACTGGTTCGTGGACAGGCCCTTGGCGTCGCCCTGGCCGCGCGGGCTGAGCTCGAAGCCGTGGTGGTCCTTCGCCTTCAGATCACTCAGGTACGTCCCGTCCGAGAAAGCGAGGTCGATCGCGGCGTACGTGCTCGGGTAGCTGAGGTCGCCCTCGGTGTGCTCGGGGAAGATCTTGTACGACAGCCGGGTGTCCTTGCCGACCTTCAGATCCACGTCGGCGATCTTGTTCCAGGTGAAGCCACGGCCCTCGGCGGTCTGGTGCCCGGCGTACCGGAACGACTTGACGCCGGTGAAGCCGACCCGGGCGCGGGCGTTGTACGCGCTGGTCGGGCCGGAGTCCAGCCGCGACTCGGCCACTGGGCCGGGCGGCGGCAGCGGCGCGCCGTTCGACAGGTACCAGTCGGCCAGCTGGACGATGTCCTCGCCGTGGTTCAGCGTGACGTCCAGCTTGAAGAACTTGTACGCCGTCTCGTTGGTGAAGCTGTACTCCTTGGTCTGGAACCGGGTCTCGAAGCTCTCGCCCGTCCGGGTGTCCAGCGTCGTCCACGTGGTCCCGTCGTTCGAGCCCTGCATGGTCCAGTTCTGCGGGTCGCGACCGTCGGCGTCGTTGGCCGAGGTCAGCGCGTACTTGCGGATCACCACCGGGACCGAAGTCTCGTAGACCAGCCAGCCGGTCGGCTCGAAGACCAGCCACTTGGTGAACTTGTCACCGTCGGCCACGTTGGTGGCGATCTCACCGCCGCCGGTGTTCTCGCCGTTCGCGGTCACCTTGGTGACCTTGTCCATCTCGCTGCCGCCGATCCCGGTCGGCGTCGGCCCGCGGACCCCATCGGTGCGCGGCTGCCCGTCCGCCCCGGTCTCGACCGCGTCGGTATACCCCGGCTGCGGCTGCCCCGGCTCGAACGAGGTGAAGAACGAGGATCCGGTCACTACCGGTTGGTCCTGCGCGGTGTCTGATGCCGACGGAACGGCATGCGCTGACGTCATGGCAGACGACATTGTCACAACTAGCCCGAGAGACGCGACGAGCCCCAGAGGGCGGCGGAGATCCATCTACGCTCCTTGCACGGCCGGACCGGCACGACGAGCCACCCGCCCACCGATCAACGTACGCGGCCCCGATGACAAGGTTGTCAGCCCGCGTTTCGCCGGAATCGTCCCCCGCCCGTCACGCGCGGTCAAGGCTTCGTCGCCGCCGGTTCATATCGGGCGGCAGTAGGAGTTTTCCACAAGTGACAACCCGACCGTGGTGCGACAGGCACGGTCGGTAACTACAGTTGCCTTGCGCAAGCCGCAGAACGCATCGACCGACTGGGGAGGTTGGAGTGGGATCGAAGCCGGCGATGCACGTCCGGAGGCATCACACGCATCTCCTGCTCCCTCAGGCTGCACTCGGGGAACCGCAACGCGTGCTGCTGGACGAGGCCCTGAAGCCGGCCGGTTGGACGTCGGAACCGAGCGACAGTCCGAGCATGTCGCTGCAGTGGCGTCGTGGGCGGGACGGCCTGCGGGTGCAGACGCTCGGGTGGTTCCCGCTGCTGCTCACCGTGGGTCCACTCGGACGTGTGGCCAAAACTCACCGCGACGCGGTCGCTCGGCTCACCGCTGCCGTCACCGCCAATGGCGGGAGGACGTTCACGGATCGGCAGTTGGCCGACTACCTCCCGCAGGCCCAGCTCCGCTGGCAGCGGGCCCTCACAGAGCGTCGGCGGCTGGCTGAAGCAGAGAGGGTGCTCGAGGGGCGCCAATGCCGCCGGTGCGGGGTCTGGTCCGAGCCGTCGTCTACGCATTGCACCGGCTGCCGTCTGCGCTTCACCGATGCCGACGATGCCGACTGGAAGGCCGTGGTGGCTCAGGCATCGACGATCATGGACGCAGCAGAGGCTGTTCTCTCCGACCTCGCCCGCGGCGTACGTCTTGAGCGGATCGCTCACGACGCAACATCTGGCAGCGTGCGTCATGGCTGAACAGTTGCAGGCGACGCGCCAGGGTGAGCAGTGGGGTTGGGAGTACCGCGGTCGTGAGTTGGTCGTCGTCGATCCGCAGGAGCTTCCTGTCCCGGTGATCCCGGCCCCATTGGAGCTGGCCAAGCTGGAAGACAAGCGCGCGGTGGCGCTACGCACGCGGGCTGTCCTCAGCGGGGCAGCCTTCGGCGGCGTGCTGCTCACCGTCGGCGTCGCCTTCGCGACTCGCCCCCTGTTGGCCCTGATTCCGGGAGCGCTGACGCTGGGCCTCGGATGGCTGCGCTGGGTTCGCCCCGAGGTATTGCGACGGGCGACGGCTCGTGAGCATCAACGATGGCTGGCCACGTGTACCGACTCGATGGCCCGCTTCGAAGCGGACGTCCAGGTGTGGCAGGACGATCTGAACGTTCGCGAGCGAAGCAAGGCGGTCCAGAACCTCGCCGTCCGGCCGTGGGTGTCCGTCGGGCCCACGACCAAGGAGCGAGTGGATCTCTATGGAGGGACCGCGGCCGGCTGGCGGTCGGCCTTGCTGGCCATGGGCAGTTCGCTGATGAGCGCGGGTGGCCGCCTGACAGTCCTTGACCTCACTCAGGACTCGGTCGCCGAGCCGCTGCGTCAGATGGCCGAGGCACACGGAGCGCCGATCCGATCGACCGTGGTTCCGGACGAGAAGCGGTCGCTGAACTTGCTCGCCGGGCTGGACGCCGAGGAGATCGGCGTCGTGATCGGCGACGCGCTGCGGGCGGCGGAATCCGAGCAGGTGGAGTCGCGAGGTGTCGACGCGACCCTCGTCCAGCAGGTCGCCGAGTGCCTGACGGAGAAGTCGGTCTCGATGAATCGCCTTCATCTCGCGTTCCAGGTCCTGCTCAGGCAGTTGCCGCCCGACCAGATGGGCGATCTGACCCGGGCCGAGTACACCATGCTGATCGACCTCCTGAGCGAGGCCGCCAGGCGCTCTGCGGAGCCGCGCTTGTTCCGTCTGGCCGCGGGTCTGAAGCGTCTGGCAGGTGTCAGCGGCGATGTGGCGATGGACGGCTGGGACGGTGAGGATATCTCTCTGCGGACCGTGCAGGTGTCGCATCGCGAGTCCGACCTGACTGCCTCGCTGGTCCGGCACCTCATCTTCCAGGTGGCCATGTTCCGGATCCAACGGGGCCAGATGTCCGGCCGCGGCGAGCGGATCGTGGTGATCGCGGGCGCTGATGTCATCTCTCGCCCTGATCTCGAGCGATTCGACAGCATCTGCCGTCGCAACGGCCTACGCCTGGTACTCCTCTTCTCGCACCTGCGTGACAGCGCGGTGGAACTGCTCGGTGGTGGCGACGCCGTGCTCTTCATGCGCCTGGGCAATGCCAAGGAAGCTGAGCAGGCTGCCACCTTCATCGGCCGCCAGCATCGCTTGGTCGCGAGCCAGTTCACTTACTCGCACGGCACGAACACCTCGCAGTCGACGTCGGACAGCACCACTCGAGGCAACAACTCGTCGACGAGTGACTCTGTCGGCGTACAGACCTCCGATAGCCGGCAGGCGACGTTCGGCCTGCTCTTCAGCCGCCGCCACCGGTCCGGCAGCAAGAGCAGCGGCGAGCAGTACTCGTCGAGCACGACCGGCGGATCTTCCTGGTCGGAGTCGACGTCGACATCGGCGTCCACGGGAACGACGGAGAGTACATCGGTCGGCTACCAACGCACGTACGAGTACTCGGTCGAGCCGACGGTTCTCCAGGGACTCTCCCCGACGGCCTTCATCATGGTTGATCCCCGCGACCCGGCGAGCCCGCGCCTTGGCGATTGCGATCCACGGCTGGGCGACCAATGATCCCGCGTTGGCGTCTGACAGAGGTGCCGCTGACCGGAGGCCCGGACGCGGATGCCGCTCAACGACTGACGACTCTCCAACGAGGGCTCCTTCCGGCGCTGACCGTGCGGGCGTCGACAGGACGTCCCTTCAGCTGTTGCTGGACTCGTACGGTCGCCAACGGACCGATCGAGGTACGCCTCGGAATCGAGCCGGCCGAGTCGGGTGCCATCCCATATCCGGTTGGTGCACGCGTCGTTGCTGCGGATTCGGCCGAGTTCCCGCACTGGGTGAACGTCGACGGTGTCCATGACGTGCTCAGCGCGCTTCCCGAGGTCGATGTCGAGCTGACCGGCACACTGGAGGATCTGGTCGAGGCGCTGCCCGCAGAACCGTTCGCCTGGCTCGTCCTCGCATCACCCGTCGATGTTGACGAGCGTGCCGAGCTGCTCGACGATCTGCACCTGCGCATGACGATCGGCCTCGACCGCGAGAAGGTCTCCGCACGGGAAGCGCTCGAGCTCGAGCGCAGCCGGGCCCGGTATCGCGACTTCTCTGCGGCCCCGGGCGGCCTGTGGTCCGTGCAGGTTCTCACCGGCGCAGCAGAGGAGTCCATCGCTCATGTGGTGGCCCGGACCTTGGCCGGCGCGGCCGATCTGCACGCCACGTCGTACACCCTGGCGGCCGGCGCGACACCTTCACGATTCCAGGCGACCGGAGAACTGCTGGCCGCGATCGCGAGGCCGCCGGTGCGTGAGATCGCCGGCGTCCGCGCGATCGAACAGGTGCGCTTCGACCTGACTCCGGAAACGCCACCGGACGGGATCCCGCTCGGGGAGGTCCTCGACGCCGCCGGACGGGTCGCAACAACGATGACCGTCTCGCTCGACACCCTGAACCGGCACGCGCTGGTGACCGGTGCCACCGGTTCGGGCAAGTCGCAAACGATCAGGCACCTCCTGGAAGGTCTGACCAAACGCTCCGTCCCTTGGCTCGTGATCGAGCCGGCCAAGGCCGAGTACGCCGCCATGGCGGGACGACTCGGTCCCGACGCACCGGTCGCAGTCATCCGGCTCGGCGATCCGGACGCCATTCCGCTCAGCCTCAACCCACTCGAGCCCGAGGCCGGCTTCCCGCTGCAGACGCACCTGGATCTGGTCCGCGCGCTGTTCCTCGCCGCCTTCGAGGCCCACGAGCCGTTCCCGCAGGTCCTCAGCCAGGCCTTGACCCGCTCCTACACGTCGCTCGGCTGGGATATCGCCTTGAGCCGGCCGGCCCGCGACGGCCGCACACCGCAGTACCCGACGCTCGCCGATGTGCAATCCGCGGCCCGCAGCGTGATCGACGACATCGGGTACGGCGCTGAGCTGGCCGCCGACGTCCGCGGCTTCGTCGACGTACGTCTGGCCTCTCTGCTGCTCGGGACGCCAGGCCGCTTCCTGGGGGCGGGCCATCCTCTCGACATCGCCGATCTCCTGAGTCGGAACGTCGTTCTCGAACTCGAAGACGTCGGCGACGACCAGGACAAGGCGTTCTGCATGGGCATCGTCCTGATTCGCCTCATCGAGCATCTGCGCGTCCGAAGCGCGAGGGACTCTGTGCCTCCCGGGCTACGCCACATCACCGTCGTCGAGGAAGCCCATCGCTTACTGAAGGCAAGCACCGACGGCACCACCAACCATGCGGTCGAGATGTTCGCCGGCCTCCTCGCCGAAATCCGCGCGTACGGCGAAGGCATCATCGTCGCCGAACAGATCCCCAGCAAAGTCATCCCCGACGTGGTGAAGAACTCGGCCCTCAAGATCCTCCACCGCCTCCCCGCCGCCGACGACCGCGAAACAGTCGGCGCCACCATGAACCTCACCGCCCCCCAATCCCGAGCCGTAGTCTCCCTCCCACCCGGCCAAGCCGCCCTCTTCACCGACGGCATGGATCGCCCGGTCCTCATACGAGTCCCCCACGGCGAACCTCGCGAGCGCCGCCTCCCCTCACCACCAACCGTCACCGCAGCCACCCGCCGCACCAGGGCCTGCGGCGCTAGCTGCCAGGACCGTCCGTGCACGCTACGAGACATCGCGGGCGCCAGCCGGTACCTCGACCGGAACCCCAGGTTCGTTGTCTGGGTCGAGCTCCTGACAGTCGCCCACCTGGCCGGTGTCCCGAAGCCGCTCCCGCCGGCCAACTTGATTCCGCCGGACGTCCCAGCACGGCTGGCGGAATGCGCGATCGCCGAAGCCACAACCAGGGCAGTGAAGGCTCGTGTCACGACATTCGACGGCGCGTTCGAACCGGTCGCGCTCATCGAGCATCTGACCGAGGTAGTCACGGGGGTCGTCACCCGGCACGAGCCCGTGTGCCCTGATCCCGAGACCAAGTGGCAGGCCGGCGCATTCCGCTTCGCAGACGTCGCCGACGCCTTGCGAACGTACGTCGGCCCGGTCGACGTACTCCATCCCTCGACCGAAGAGTGGAGCGCCAGGGGACTGAATCTCGAAGGCTCAACGATCGCCGACCAGGTCGCCGGCTATTTGGCCCTTCGTGCTGCTGCCCCCAGTCCGTCGCTCCTCTTCGGAGAGGGAGGCCTCCTGCGCGCCGCCGCTCAACTGTCGACCGCCGCCGAACCACACACCCAAATCATCGACGCGTCCCGCACTCTGACCGTCCCGGGCAACTGGCACCGTCAGATGTTCCTCTCCGAATCGACGCGAGCGTAACGCGATGGATCACCCTTCCCACCGCGAAGAAGAACCGCTGGAACCGCCCCGCCCCTCCGAGCCGCGCCCAGAAGCTCCCACCCCGGCCGAGTCGCCGACACCGAGGCTCACCAATCTGCCCCCAGACCTCGAAGCCCGCATGCGCCAAGACCCAGTCTTCACCCGCACAGGCTGGGGAACCGAAGACCGGACCCCAACCCCCGCCGACTCGCATCACCAGCGGCCCGCCCCTGACCGCAAGGCGGACGAGCCGCAGGATGCACCGAACGCCAGGCCCGAGCACCTCGAGGAAGCCGGCCCACCCGACCAGAGCCACCGACTCCCGCCAGAACTCGTCGCCCAAATGCTCAAAGACCCCCGCTTCACCCGAGCAGGCTGGGGCTCAGACAACGACGCACCACAACCTCCCGCAGCCCCAGACAACCGCAACGACACGGACCCAGGCGCCTCGACGCCAGACCAGCTGCCTGACAAACCCACTCCAGACCCACCCGTCGACGACACCGAACCCGAAGCTCCCTCGTCCGTTGATCCCGAGGACTCGACGCGCGAAGGCGAGTCAACCGACGAGTCCCCAGCCGAATCGACCCGCCCGGCACCAACCGACAACGCCGAGCCGGACCAACTGACCGACGCTGACTCAAAAGCTCCAGGATCGCAGCCGCACGACGAACGAACAGCAGACAACGCCAACGATCAGTCGCCCCAGCTCGAGTCCGACGAGAAGAGCGTCTCGAAGACCTCGGGCGAAAGCGTCGCCGCGCCAATCGACTCGCCGCAACCCGAGACAATCTCGAACCGCGACGAGGCTCACCCCGACGTCGACTCGGACCCCGAGGCCGAGCCGATCCCTGAGCCCGACAGCGCACGTTCCGCGGAAGACCCGTCTGTCGCCGACTCCAGCTCGACCACCGACCCGTTGGAGGCGGAGAAGCAGACGCCTGGCGAGTTGCTCCGAGACCGCCACGAGCGCTGGGTGCCAGAAGCGACGTACCACCAACGCCCTCCCGCACCCGACAATCCCGATGTGCGAGAGGTAGAGAGGATTGACCCCACGGATCGGGACGCCGCCCGTGAAGAAGACCTGCGCAACGGCGTCGCGTACATCGCCGACACGAAGGAAGCCCACCCCTGGCTGGAGCCAGCTTCACACTGCGACCCTGTGGTCCAGAGCGTCTGGGCGTCCATAGACCTGACCAATGGCCACGGCCACATCCGCCACGGCCCGATGGGCGACGACCAGTTGTACGCAGACAGAGTCGCCCACAACGAAGACCCCGCCCAAACCGACCCCATCAAACGAGCCCAAGGGATCGACGGCCTGTACCCCAACAAGCAGCACCACTGCGCCAGAGAATCAACAAGAATTCACGACGCAACCGCGTTCGCTGCCGCATACCTCGGAGCGCTGGAGCACTCTGCTGTCAAGGCTGCCGTCGATGAGCCGTGGCACGGAAGCCTTCCACCGAAAGCGGTCGACATCCCGATCGCGGAACTCCTCGGTCTCGGCGGGCACAAATTTTGCTCTGGCTTCGCTTTGAAAGGGGATCCGGTCGAGTCGATGGTCCTTCGGAAGCAATGGTTGCAAGCGCGAAACGCCGGAGCCGACCTCGCTGGTATTCCGGAACCCGAAGCGGAGCGGATACCTTCCTTCGAAGGAGGAAAAATCGAGGTCCGCTTCAAAGCGAATTTCGCGGACCAACGGTATGAACTGTCGACGCTCTATCCCAAAGTCCGCGACGATCAGTCTTGAAAGGAGTCACATGCCCAGTGGAATGTATTGGATGAGAGACAAGGAAGCGCCTTTCTCAACCTTCCTGAGCTTCATTCACTCCTACTATCACCCTGAAGCTCGCAATGACAACTTTGATGCGTTGGTACAGGCCGCTCAGGACAGCGAATCTGCCAATACAGATATGCGGGTTTTCAAGCAGGAATTGACCCGTCTACTGGAGGGGGATCGTGAAGGTCTGCCGCAAGGTGCGGTGCACCTTGCTGCTGAGTACGACGATTTTCACAATGACGACGATTTCCTCGTCTGGTTGTGGCAGCAGTTGTATCCAACCGAGCCTGTGCCGGGACACCAGGGCTGACGAAACGGTTGGCAGTAGGTCGGCGTGCGTGCTGAGTGGAACCATCGTGACGACGACAGCCGTTCGCAACGTTCCTCGGCGTCGTGGTTCGTGCGACTGCTTGAGGGGACCGCGTCGGTTGCCTCCGCGTGCGTTGAGCGTGGCAGCGGCGTACGACTGGTACACCGATGACGAGTACTTGGGATGGCTCTGGCGCGACCTGTATCCAAGTGAGCCGCTTCTCTCCTCTTCCCGCGGGACGCGGAGTGAGTGCGGCGCACTGGTGGCTGCGCGATGACGGGCGGATACCCAGCCAGGTCACGCTTCGTATTCCCACGTGCCTATCGGTAGCAGCGACAGCGGGTGTGCTTGGTCGGCGGTAGGTTGAGGGCATGGATGAGCGTGTGCTGGTGACCGGGGCGGCCGGGTTTGTTGGGCGGGCCGTGGTGGCTGCGCTGCGGGGGCGGGGCGTGGCGGTTACCGCTGTGGATCGGGAGCCGCCGGACCCGTCGTGGGACGAGGGCGTGCACGTGGTGACTGGGGATTTGGGGGACCAGGAGACGTGTGTCGCGGCGTTTGAGACCCGGCCGACCGCGGTCGTGCATCTGGCGGCGTTGACGTCCGTGTTGCGGTCGGTGGATGCGCCGATGCAGACGTTCGCTCAGAACGTGACGATTACGCAGGTGCTGCTGGAGCTGTCCCGGGGGAGTGGGGTCGACCGGTTTGTGTTGGCGTCCACCAACGCGGTGGTGGGGGACGTCGGGACGGCGACCATCACGGCGGACCTGCCGTTGAGGCCGCTGACGCCGTACGGGGCTACCAAGGCGGCCTGCGAGATGTTGCTGTCGGCGTACTCGGGGAGTTACGGGATGGCGACCGCGGCACTGCGGTTCACGAATGTCTACGGGCCGGGGATGTCGCACAAGGACAGTTTTGTGCCGCGGATGATGCGGGCTGCCCTGAGCGGGACCGGCGTCCGGGTGTACGGCGACGGTCTGCAGCGGCGGGATCTGGTGTTCATCGATGACGTGGTCAACGGCATCCTGCTGGCGCTGGACAGCAAGTACGACGGGCGCGCGATCATCGGATCGGGTCGTTCGGTGTCGGTGCTCGAGATGATCGAGACGGTGCGGACGGTGACTGGATGTCCGGTGCCGGCTGAGCACATCGAGGCACCGGCGGGTGAGATGCCGGCGGTGGTTGTCGACATCACCAACGACCTCGGCTACGCGCCGACGGTGTCCCTGGAAGACGGGCTCGCCCGCACGTGGCACTACTTCTCGAACCAGTGATCAGTCAACTGCGCCGCCCCCTCGCTTCGCTCGGGGACGGGAGGGTGTTCTCCCACCCCCTCGCTTCGCTCGGGGGTGGGAGAGAGATGTTGAGGAAGCACTGGCTGCTTGTTGTGCTGCTGGTGCTGGGGGCCGCGCTCCGGGTGTTGGCGACGATCGCGTACCAACCGGCAATCTTGTACGTCGACTCAGTGCGCTACCTCGACAACATGCGCGAGCTGAAACCGGATCAGCTCAACCCGATCGGCTACTCGCTCTTCCTCAAGCCGTTGACAGCGCTCGGCAGCGTCACCTTCGTGGTGATCCTGCAGCACGTGATCGGCCTCGCCCTCGGCGTGGCCATCTACGCGCTCGCCCGCCGCCTCGGCGCCTACCGCTGGCTCTCCGCGCTGGCGGCCGCACCCCTGCTCCTGGACGCGTACCAAGTCCAGATCGAGCAGAACATCATGGCCGAGACCCTGTTCGACGTACTGCTCGTCGGTCTGCTGTGGCTTCTGCTCGGATGGGGTGCCCCCGGCTGGAAGCGGGCGGCCGCAGCCGGGCTGATCCTCGGCGCAGCGTTCGTACTGCGCACCATCGGCATCACTCTGCTCGTTGCCGTCGTCATCTACCTCGTCGTGGTCGGCTCCGCCTGGCGGACGAGTTGGCGCAAGGTGCTCGGCCGGAGCGCAGCGGTAACGGCCGTATTCGCGATCGTGCTCGGCGGCTACGCGACGTACTTCCACTCGCAAACCGGCCGGTGGGGGTTTTCCGGTGCCGAGAACCAGGTGCTCTACGGCCGGACCGCGGTTGTCGCCAACTGCGCGAAGCTGCCGCTGAACGACGGCACCCGCCTGTTCTGCCCCAAGGAGCCGCTCGGGCACCGACTGGGGGTCGACGAGTACGCCCACGACCACTATGGCGACCCGAACTGGCCCGGACCGTTGCCAGCCGGTACGACGAAGCGGCAGCTGGCGACCGACTTCAGCATGCTAGTGATCCGGCACCAGCCAGGCGACGTGGCGTGGGCGGCGCTGAATGACTTCTTCAAGGGCTTCGCGCCCACGCGCACCACCTCGCCGGACGACGTGCCGCTGGACCGCTGGCAGTTCCAGCTCACCTACCCGAACCTCAGCGACCCCAACACCGCCAAGGCCGCGGTGAAGTGGGGCGGCACCGAGCCGCACGTCAACACCGGGCCGGCCAAGGTACTGCGCGCCTACCAGCTGCACGGCGGTTACACCCCGGGCCTGCTGCTCGGTATCGCCGGCCTGATCGCGTTCGCTGCGGCGTTCGGGCTCGGCCGGGCAAGGACATCGCGACTCCGGTCGGCCGCACTGCTGCCGGTCGCGGCGGCAGTGATCCTGCTGCTCGGGTCGGCCGCGTTCGAGTTCTCCTGGCGCTACCAGCTGCCCGGACTGGTTCTGTTCCCGTTCGCCGGTGCGCTCGGGCTGACCGCACTGCTCGGCCGGAGCCAGCAGCGCCCGCCGCTCGCGCAGTACCCGGACAAGGTCGACTCGGCCGCGCTGGATGATCTCCGCGAACGGCACGGTGACCCGGCGTTCGCTCCGCTCGTCGTGGTGATTGCCGCGTACAACGAAGCCGGCGGCATCGGTCCAGTGCTGGAGCACATGCCCAAGACCTGCGCCGGCCTCCCGGTCGACGTACTGGTCGTGGTCGACGGCGCCGAGGACAACACCGCCGAGATCGCGGCCGAGCACGGCGCGTACGTCTGCGTCGCGCCGGTCAACCGTGGTCAGGGTGCAGCGCTTCGACTCGGCTACCAGATCGCCGCGCAGGGCGGAGCGCAGTACGTCGCGACCACGGATGGCGACGGACAGTACGACAACAGCGAACTGCCGGTGCTGCTCGCGCCGATCCTGGAGGGCCGGGCCGACTTCGTCACCGGTTCCCGGCGACTCGGTGAGGAGGACGCGGACAGTCGCCTGCGCTGGGTCGGAGTGCGCGTGTTCGCCGTACTGGCGTCGATCCTGACCCGGCGGAAGCTGACCGACACGTCGTTCGGGTTCCGGGCCATGCGGGCGGCGCTTGCGTGCTCGGTGACGCTGAGGGAGCCGCAGTACCAGTCGTCGGAGCTGCTGCTCGGTGTGCTGGCCGGCGGCGCGCGGGTCGTCGAGCTGCCGATGACGATGCGCCGCCGTGGCGACGGGAGCAGCAAGAAGGGTCCGGGCCTGGTGTACGGCGCGAACTACGCCCGGGTCATGACTGGGACGTGGTGGCGGGAGTACGTACTGCGGCGGCTTCCGGCTTGGCGAACACGAACCGGTCGAACAGCACGAACTTCAGGATGAACATCACTCCGTAGGTGCCGAGGAAGGCCGCGCTGACGAGCACGGTCTGCCAGACGTGGGAGTCGATCCGATCCCGCAGCCAATGGTCCGCGGCGCTGGTCGCCAGCGCCGCGGCGAGTGCGGTGACCACCACGATGATTGCGTACGGCAACAGCTCGCGAGTGCGGTCGGCCCGTCCGCTGCGGCCCCACGCCCAGCGCCGGTTCAGCACGTAGTTCGGCAGTGCGCCGGCCAGGAACGCGACCACACTCGCCCACAGCGGGCGGGTCCCGATCCAGTAGCACAAGGCGAACGCCAGCTCGCTGATCACTCCCGCGATCACCGACGACGCGGAGTACTTTGCCCACAGCAACAACCGGAACCGCGGCAGCCTCATCCCGGCACCCGCGCCACGCCGAGCACCGTCTGCCCGAACGGGACCGGGACCACCGACTCCACCGCCCGCGTCACCGGTACGACGAACCGGTCGTAGATCGAGACCAATCGCGGGTTCGGTTTGGTGCTGCCGCCGCGGCGAACGGCTGCCCACCAGGCGATCCCGCCGAGCAGGTTCACCGGCTTGGCCACCTCGACCTGGAGTCCGGCCCGCTCGAACGCGTCGCGCAGCGTGGCCGGCGTGTACCGGCGGAAATGGCCCACCCGGCGGTCGAACTCGCCGTACAACTGCTGGTAGCCGGGCACCCACAGCACGATGGTGCCGCCGGGAATCACCAGTCCGGCCAGTGATTTCAGCGCTGCGGCGTCGTCCTCGATGTGCTCCAGCACGTTGATCGCAACGATCGAGTCGACCGGCTTGCCCAGCGAAAGCTCGCCGCCCAGCGCCAGTTGCCGCGCCTCCACCTCCGGCCGCTCGGCGAACCGCTCCGCCAGCAACTCGACCGCATCCGGATCCGCGTCGGTGAGCACCAACCGGTCCAGACCGGTGAACTGGGCCGCGAACTCACCCAGTCCGGCGCCGACCTCCAGGACGCTGCGTCCGCAGTGCGGCGCGATCAGGTCGTGCTGGTAGCGGCGGTACCGCGGCTGGTCGGCGCCACCCTGCTCGAGGTCGCGTCCGGTCGCGTCGCTGAAGGCTCCGGTATGTTCCCGCATCCTGGCAATTGTGCCCCCTCCCCGCGAGGCCGTGACGGCTGGGACGAATTGCCAGCGAATTCTCAGCCTCCGAAGTGGAACTGATCACGTTAGGTTTGGTTCATGCCGGGATAGGAACAGGTACAACGGCAACTTTTCTCTCAACTGCGAAGGCGGAACCCCTCGTGCGCGTACTGGTCCTCGGTGGTGATGGTTACCTTGGGTGGCCGACCGCGCTCCACCTGTCCGATCGTGGTCATGACATCGCTGTACTCGACAACTTCGCCCGCCGGGGCTACGACACTGAGCTGGGAGTGCAGAGCCTGGTGCCGATCCAGGATCTGGACGCCCGGGTCGCCGCCTGGGAGGAGGTGTCCGGAAAGCGGCTCACGTTGTTCGTCGGGGACCTGCTCGACGCGGACTTCGTCTACCGGGTGCTGAGCGAGTTCGAGCCGGACGCGATCGTCCACTTCGCCGAGCAGCGGGCGGCGCCGTACTCCATGATCGACCGGGCCCACGCGGTCTACACCCAGCACAACAACGTGGTCGGCACGCTGAACCTGATGTACGCCATCGCCGAGACGAACCCGGACATCCACCTGGTCAAGCTCGGCACGATGGGCGAGTACGGTACGCCGAACATCGACATCGAGGAAGGCTGGCTGGAGGTCGAGCACAACGGGCGCAAGGACCGGATGCTGTACCCGAAGAAGCCGGGCTCCTTCTATCACCTGAGCAAGGTGCACGACTCGCACAACCTCGAGTTCGGCTGCCGGATCTGGGGCCTGCGCGTCACCGACCTGAACCAGGGCGTCGTCTACGGGCAGCAGACCGACCAGACCGTGCAGGACGCGCGGCTGGCGACGCGGTTCGACTACGACGCCGTGTTCGGCACCGTGCTCAACCGGTTCGTCATCCAGGCCGTGCTCGGCGAGCCGCTGACCGTCTACGGCACCGGCGGCCAGACCCGTGGCCTGCTGGACATCCGGGACACGGTCGAGTGCATCCGGCTCGCGGTCGAGAACCCCGCGGACGCCGGCGAGTTCCGTGTCTTCAACCAGATGACCGAGAGCTACTCGGTCGCCGAGATCGCGGAGAAGGTCGCGGAGTGCTTCGCCGGCCCCGTCCAGGTCGAGCACCTGGAGAACCCGCGGGTCGAGCTGGCCGAGCACTACTACAACGTCAAGCACACCGGTCTGGTCGACCTCGGCCTGCAGCCGCACCTGCTGTCGGAGACGCTGATCGAGTCGATGTTCGACATCGTCTCCGCCAACAAGGACCGGGTCGACCCCGCCGCACTACTGCCGACCGTCCGCTGGCGCGGACACCTGAAGAACTCCTAGACGAAGAAGCAGAAGATGTGGCCGACCGGGTCGGCGTACACGCGCACGTTGGGCAGCGGCTGGAACTCCATCAGCCGCGCCCCGGCGTCGATCGCGCGCCGGTGCGCCGTCTCCAGGTCGTCCACCTTGAAGTCCAGGTGCAGCTGCATCTGCTGCTGCTCGCGAGAGCTCGGCCAGCTCGGCGGCTGGTACGCCGGTTCGCCCTGGAACGACAACTTCGTCACGCCCTGCGGGCCGATGGCAGTCGCCCAGCCCTCCTCGTCGTCGCCGAGCTCCCACCCGAGCAGCCGGCAGTACCACCGGGCCAGCTCCTGCGCGTCCGGTGCGTCGAGGACCACACCCATCAACGGAATCTTCTCGTTCATTCACCACACCCTAGGCACGCCCACCGACAAGCAGCGTCGGGATCGCGGCGAGGAGTCGGTCGCGCCGGCCGCGGTCGGCCTGCTCGGCCAGCCAACTGTCGGAGTCGTCCTGCGTGATCAGCGCCTCCTTCACCGCCGCGGCCGCCGCCATCTCCAGCTGCGGCGCCATCACTGAGTGATCCGTCACGACCTCGGTCCGTACGACGACCTCGATGTCCTGGAACCCGGCGTCGAGGAGCAGATCGCGGAGGCTGCGGGCTGCCCGCGGGGACACCGAGCGCGACTCGAGGCCCAGTAGAACGACATCGGTGAGGTCCTGGTCGGCGCTGTCGATCAGCAGGAAGCCATAGTCCTGCCCGCCGAGCACGATCCGTCCGCCCGGCCGCACCACCCGTCGCGCCTCCGCCACCGTCGGGGCCGGGTCCTCGAGCAGGTGGAACAGCCTGACCGCGCGATAGCCGTCCACCGACTCGTTCTCCAGCGGCAGGTCATCGGACCGTGCCACGTGAAACATCGCACCGGGCACGCGGGTCCGGGCAGCGTCGATCGCCTCAGGGTCCGCGTCCACGCCCGTCACCTTGAGGCCCTTCTTGGCCAACTCGCCGACCGCATGCCCGGCGCCGCAACCCACATCGACGCAGGTCGCGCCCCGCTTCAGGCCCAGCAGCCGGTACGACTCCGCCCGGAGCTCCGCTGCTCCGGCCCGTTCCTCGATCCGCTCCAGAAAGCTCATGACCTCACGCTGCAACTTCAGGTCCACCTGAAGTCAAGCCGGCCGCAGGTTGTCACACTTCTGGGCGGATCTGCGTCAGGCTGGGTGTCGGGACCGTCCCGTCGATCTCGCAAGACAGGGAGCAGGGTCGTGAAGTTCGCGAAGACCATCGTGTACGTCGAGGACGCCAAGGCGTCGATCGAGTTCTTCGAGCGCGCGTTCGGGCTGAAGGGAACGTACTGGGACCAGGGCGCGGGCGAGGTGGACGCGGGCGACACCAAGATCGTCTTCGCCACCTACGCGGTCGGCCAGAGCCACCTGTCCGCCGTCGGCACCCCCGGCGCGGTCGGCTTCGAACTCGGGCTCACCAGTGAGGACGTCGAGGGCGACTTCCAGCGGGCCGTCGACGCCGGCGCGGAGCCGCTGAAGGCTCCGGAGAAGACGCCGTGGGGGCAGGTCTCGTCGTACCTGCGCTGCCCCGACGGCACCGTCATCGACCTGGCCTCGCCGGCCTAATCCATCGACACCTTGTCGAAGCTCGTGGTGGTGAAGCGGACGTCGACACCGACGGTGTCGCCGACCGCGGGGGGCGCCACCGACGAGGGCAGGAAGAGCATGCTGGCCTGCATGTGCGGCGGCTCCGCGAACCAGCGCTGCTTGCCCTCGATCGTGAACGGCGACAGCGCCATGCCGGCCGCGTCCAGGCTGCCCTTCGCCATCGCGATCGCCCGCTGACGAACGCTGGCCGCCGCGGTGGGAGCCTCCAGGCCGACACCGTGCGCGGTCCCGCCCGACACCACCAGGATGTGGCCGTCACCGCTCACTCGGCGCTGCCGGTAGCCGACCCGCTCGCCCCGGCGGACCGAGTGCACGTCCAGCACGGTCGCCCGCACGGTGAGCGCCTTCCGGTCACCCAGCCAGAGCGCGGTGCCCATCCGCAGCTTGACGTTCTCGCCGATGTCGGCCAGCTTCTGCGCCGGCACGTGCGACACCCACAGCGTGCCGCGCCGGACCGCCTCGGCCGCCTTGCCCAGCTCCTGCGCCTCCCTGAGGTTGGCCGACGTACCGCCGGCTCCCATCGGGAAGTGCAGCGACCAGCCCTCGAACCGGATCCGGTCGAGCGCGTTCAGCAGCATCGTGTGCCGCAGTTCGCGAGCGCCGATGCCGTGCCGGCGCATCGAGGTCTGTACTTCGATCAGCACCCGGCTGCCGGCCGGGATCGAGACGAGGTCGGCCAGCCGGCTGACGGTGTGGATCACGTTCTTGCTCTGCGGCACGTCGAGGAACGGACGCCACGGCGACAGCACGACGATGTCCTCACGCGGGTCCGGCGGCACCTCGAAGTACGTGCCGACCGCGATCGTGCGGGCGCCGAGCGCCCGGGCCTCGGCCATCAGCCGGGGGTTGCCGAACCCGTACCCGTTGCCCTTGGCGACCGGGACGATGTCGGGGTTCCACGTGGAACGCAGGTGTTCGCGCCATCGATCGGAATCGACGTGCAGGACTAGGGGCATGGTGTCAACGCCGTCTCATGTAGAGGTCGAATGCGGTGTAGAGCGCCTTGTTCAACGGCAGATCCCACTCACCGACGTACTCGACGGCCTCGCCGCCGGTGCCGACCTTGAACTGGATCAGCCCGACGTGCGGGTCGTTCGGATCCAAGGTGTCGGTGATGCCCCGTAGGTCGTACACGGACGCGCCCGCGGCGAGTGCGTCCGCCATCATGCGCCACTGGATCGCGTTCGATCCGCGGACGTCGCGTTTGGCGGTCGAGCTGGCTCCGTAGGAGTACCAGGAGTGACCGCCGACCCGGACCCAGATCGTCGAGGCGACCAGGTCGCCCTGATGGTAGGCGTTGTAGATCCGGAAGTCGCAGCAGCCGGCCGGCTGGTTGGCCATCGCGTCCAGCATCTTGACGAAGTACGGCAGCGGCCGCGGGGTGAAGTGATCCCGCTCGGCCGTCTCGACGTACAGCGCGTGGAAGGCCTTCAGGTCCTCAGGCCCACCCTGCGTCACCTCGACGCCGGCCTTCTCCGCCTTCTTGATGTTGCGCCGCCAGAGCTGGTTCATACCCTTCAGCAGGTCTTCCTGGGTGCGACCGGCCAGCGGCACCTGGAACACGTACTGCGGCTGCCCGGCAGCGAACCCCTCACCGGCCTTCGGCGCCTTCCAGCCCAGTGCCCGCAGTTGCGCGGTCACCGCCGCCCCGGACGGCTCGATCACGTCCGCGCGTACGTCGCCGAGCTTCGGCTGCTGTCCGCCGGCGATCGCGTCCTTGATCGTCTTCGCACCCCACCGCCGCGTCGCCACCGGCGGACCCATCCGTACGCCGAACGCCCCATGCTCCTGCAGATGCGCGGCCAGCGGACGCAGGTACCGGCCCAGGTCGACAGCGTCCCAGTCGATCACCGGACCCTCCGGCAGATAGGCCAGGTACCGCTTCACCTTCGGCATCTGCCGGTACAGCACCAGTCCGGCGCCGACCAGCTCCGCCGGATCGGCCGGGTCGTACCAGCCGAGTGACTCCGCCTTCCACTCACTCTTCACCGCCGCCCACCCAGGGGTCTGCAGGAAGCTCGCCGACGGTTGCGCAGCGACGTACGCCGCGTGCTCGTCGGCCGAGATGGTCCGAATGCTCAAGTCACTCACGGTCGGTCAGGTTACCGGCCCGGGGCCTCAGACCGTAGCCGAGCCGGTCACCTGATCAAACCTCAGCTGTTGAGCAGCTCGATCGATATATCCCACAGCCGGGTGGCCGATTCCGGATCGAGCGCGTACGGCGCGACACCCGTGTTCTCGCCCGGCACGTTGGGCAGAGCCTCGTTGTTGTCCTCGAAGTACCGGCCGGTCACGCCCTGCACGAGTGGCGACGCGGCCAGCAGCACCGAGGTCGACGCGCCCTGCTCGACGGTCTTCCAGCGGTACTCCGTCTCCCACTGCGTCAGCAGGTCCTGCGCGATGTGCCGCTGCAGCGCGGTCCGGATCCCGCCCGGCATCAGGGAGTTGGCGACGATGCCGTCACTCGCCCAGCGCTTGGAAGCCTCGACCGCGAACAGCACGTTGGCCGTCTTCGACTGCCCGTACGACGACCACGGCTCGTACGGCCGGTGCTCGAAGTGAAGGTCGTCGAGGTGGACGTCCGAGCGAAGGTGGGCGCTGGAGCTGACCGCGACGATGCGTGCGTCGCCGGCCGCCGCGAGAGCGTCGTGCAGACCGAGGGCGAGGCCGAAGTGACCGAGGTGGTTGGTGGCGAACTGGTGCTCCCAGCCCTCGGGAGTGCGGTTGAGCGGCTCGGCCATCACACCGGCGTTGTTCACCAGGATGTGGAGCGGGCCCTCCCAGTTGGCCGCGAAGGCCTTGACCGACTCGCGGTCGGCGAGCTCGATCGGCGCCACGAAGACATGGTTGTTGCCGGTCGACTCGATGATGCCCGCCGCCGTGCGCTCACCGGCGGCGGTGTTGCGAACGGCGAGAGTGACCTCGGCGCCGGCCGCGGCCAGGGCCCGGGCGGTCTCGACGCCGATACCCGACGCGCCGCCGGTGACGACCGCGCGGCGACCGGTCAGGTCGACGCCGGCGATCACCTCGGCGGCAGTGGAGTCATAGCCGAAGGGGGTGGTGATTCTGCTCATCAGGTCTGTTCCTGTTCTGCGAGCTACGCTGTAACCGGAGGAACCTCCGGTAAATCCAGTTAAGCGGAGGACCCTCCGATTAACAAGTCCGCTAGGTTTTCGCTAGCCGCACGTTTGTGAGGAGGGGGAGATGACGGGCACGAGTGAGCGCCCGCTACGGGCCGACGCGCAGCGCAACCGCGACCAGATCCTGGCCGCCGCGTCGCGCGCGTTCGCGAAGTGCGGGCTGGAGGCGACGCTGGACGGGATCGCGAAGGACGCCGGTGTCGGGATCGGCACGCTGTACCGGCACTTCCCGACCCGCGACGCGCTGATCGAGGCGGCGTACCGCAGCGAGCTCGCGGCTGTCTGCGACGCCGCACCCGAGCTGCTCGAGAAGCTGCCGCCGGCCGAGGCGCTGCGTGCGTGGATGGACCGCTTCATCGACTACATGACCCGCAAGCTCGGCATGGCCGAGGCGCTCCGTGCCGTGATCGCGGCCGGCGCCAACCCGTACGCGCACAGCTTCGAGCTCCTGGTCGGCGCCATCAAACCGCTCCTCGACGCCGGCGCCGCCGGGGGCGAACTCCGTCCCGACGTTCCCGCCGAGGACGTCCTCGTCAGCCTGAGCGGCGTGGCGCTGGCCGCCGGCAGCCGCCGCGATCAGGCCGACCGCCTCCTCGACCTTCTCCTGGACGGCCTCCGCTACCGCCCCTGACCGGCTTCTAGGGTTGCGGGATGCAGAAGGTGGCGTTGGTGACGGGGTCTGCGTCGGGGATCGGGGCGGCGACGGCTCGGCGGTTGGCGGACGACGGGATGGTCGTTGCGGTCCACTCGCGAAGCAGCGTGGAGGCTGGAGTCGCGCTGGCGACGGACTTGGGTGGGTCGTATCACCAGGCCGATCTCTCGTCCGACGCTGAGGCGGCTGGGTTGGTGCCGAGTGTGCTGGCTGAGCACAGGCGGCTCGACGTACTGGTGAACAACGCGGGGATCAGCTGGCCGGTGCCGCACGCGGAGCTCGAGGGGTTGTCCGCGGCTGACTGGCGACGGCTGCTCGACGTCAACCTGATCGCCCCCTGGTTGTTGTGTACGGCGGCTCTCCCGGCGCTGCGCGAATCGGGTGGATGCGTCGTCAACGTGACGAGCCACGCGGGCGTGCGGCCGAAGGGAAGCTCGATCGCGTACGCCGCCAGCAAGGCCGCACTGAATCACGTGACCAAGTTGCTGGCCGCGGCGCTGGGACCTGTGCGCGTCAATGCCGTCGCGCCTGGACTCGTCGACACACCACTCACAGCGTCGTGGACCGAGGCGCAGGAGCTGTGGAAGACCTCGAGTCCGATGCGCCGCGCGGCCCAGCCATCGGACGTCGCGGACCTGATCTCGTCACTTGTCCACAACTCCTACATCACCGGCGAAGTAGTCCTCCTCGACGGCGGCCTCAACCTGCGTTAGGAGTGCAGCCGGCGGGTGGCGGGGTTTGTGATGGCTAGCAGGTTGTTTACGCGTCAGCGGTGAAACAACCCGCCAGTGGGCGGGCGTGCGACGGCGGTCTGAACCTGCGCTGGTTCTGTCGGTCCCGCCTCCTACGATCGCGGGATGTCCTTGGGTCGAGACTTCCGGCGGCTCTGGGCCGCTTTCGCCATCAGTGCGCTCGGCAGTGCGGTAGGAAACGGAGCTCTTCCACTCGTCGCGGTGCTCGCGCTCGACGTCTCGACCTTCCAGGTCTCCCTGCTCGCGGCGTTGTCCACGCTCGCCGGTGCAGCACTCGCGCTGCCGATGGGCGACTTCATCGAGCAACGGCACAAGCGGCCCGTGATGATCGCGTCGGACCTGATCCGGTTCGGGGCGCTGGCGTCGGTGCCGATCGCCGCGGCGTTCGGGGTCATGACGTACACCCAGTTGTGCGTCGTCGGCGTCATCCAGGCCGCGGGCCTGATCGCGTTCACCGCCGCGAGCGGTGCGCACCTGAAGGCGCTGGTGCCGGCGGCCGCGCGGGGCGAGGCGAACAGCAAGTTCGAGCAGACGACGTGGACGACGCTGACCGTCGGTCCGCCGATCGGCGGTGCGCTCGTCAGCCTCGTCGGCGCGACGGCCTCGCTCGGGGTCGACGCGGTCTCGTTCCTGCTGTCGGCGCTGGGCATCCGCCGGATCCAGCAGCCGGAGCCGGAGCCGGTGGCGCGGAACGAGAAGCGCGACATCACCGCCGGCTGGCGCTACATCCTCGGGCACCGCGGGCTGCGCGTCCTGTTCTGGAACTCGCAGCTCTTCGGCGGGCCGGTGATGATGGTGTCGCCGCTGCTCACCGTGCTGATGCTGCGCGACCTGAAGCTGGAGCCCTGGAGCTACGGAGTGGTCCTCGGAGTGTCCTGTCTCGGCGGCATCCTCGGTGCACGAATGGCGCCGCCGCTCACCCGCAGGCTCGGGCTGCACAAGATGCTGTTGCTGTTCGGTGCACTGCGAGCGCTGTGGGTTCTGCCGTTGCCGTTCGCGCCGGCGGGTCTGGCCGGGCTGGTGTGGCTGACTGTGGCCGAGGCCGGGATGCTGCTGATGGCCGGTGCCTTCAACCCGTCGTTCGCGACGTACCGGATGGAGGTCACCGAGGACGCCTACATGGCTCGGGTGCTGACCGCCTGGTCGATCAGCTCTCGCTGCGTCCAGCCCGCGTTCATGGCAATCGGTGGCGCGCTCGCCGCGGTGATGGGGTTGCGTGGGGCAATGGTCGTGGCCGGTGTGTGCTGCCTGTTCAGCGCGGCTGTCCTGCCGTGGCGGTCGGCTACACCAGCTCCATTGCCTGAGCCAGTCCAACGATCGGTCCCATGACGCCGTCCGGTTGCGCGTCGAGGTAGGCGATCGCCTCGTCCGGCGGCAGCACGAGGACCTCCGTGACCTGCTCGCCGTCCTCGGGGTTGGTCGGCTCCTGCTCGATCACGACGTCCGCGACGACGTTGGCCCAGTAGGAGATCGGGTGCGGCAGATGTGGACGGTACGGCGCCGGCCGGCGATGCACCGCCCGATGCGCGCCGAGCCAGGTCATCGGACCGGCCAGCCGGGCGCCGGCCTCCTCCAGCAGTTCACGATGGACGAGCTGCTCGATCGTCTCGCCCGGCTCCCGGGTGCCGCCGGGCAGGAAGCGCCAGCCCAGGTCGTTGCCACAGACAACGATCCCTCCGGCGGTCCGGGCGACCACGTGCACGTTGCTGATCAGCTCGTCCGGCGGCTCCTCGGTGGTGAACCGGACATCGAGATCACCCCAGGTCCAGTAGCCGGGTGCGAAGAGTTCGGGGAACCGCTCGGCCCAGGTCTGCATGGTGGCCATTGTTCCGCCTGCGCTACGGTCCCATTCATGGCGCATCCCGATCCACCGCCTGACGCCCGGCCTGATCCCGAACGGGCCCGGCGGACAACTCAGCGGATGCTGTGGGCCGCCGCCGCGCTCACCGCGGTCGTCGGGGTCTTCCTGCTCGCCGATGTGGTCGGCGAATCAGCGCAGTACGGCGGCCTGGCGTGGACCGGTGTCGCGCTGGCAGCGCTCTCGATCGCAGCCCTCCTCGCCGTTGACGTGGCCTGCGCTGTGGGCCGCCTCGCCCTCAACCAGCCACTGGTCGGCAAGTTCACCGTCTTCCAGGCGACCACAGTCCTGCTGGTGGTCGCCATCGGTGCGGACATCCTCATCCCTGCCCGCGACACCGGCTCACTGGCACTGCTCCTGCCGTGGGGCATCACCTATTGGCTGCACCACCTGATCCCCGCGAAGAAGGAGTAGCTACTTCAGGTGCGCCCGCAGATAGTCGATGTCGGCCTTCTGACCGTGATCCGCGTTCGGCGTCTCGACGACCACCGGCGCGCCCGCTGCCTGCACCACCGCGACGATGTCGGCCGGGTCGATGTGGCCCTCCTCGAAGTTGCTGTGCCGGTCGGCGCCGGAGCCGAACTCGTCCCGTGATCCGTTGGCGTGCACCAGGTCGATCCGACCGGTGATCGCCTTCACCTTCTCGACGATCGTCGGCAACTCCTCGCCGGCCGCGTGGAAGTGGCAGGTGTCGAGGCAGAACCCGACGTTCTCCAGGCGGTCGTTGCCAGACGCCTGGACCGCGTCCCACAGCCGGGCGATCCGGTCCAGCTGGCGGGCCATCGCGTTCTCGCCGCCGGCGGTGTTCTCGATCAGCAGCGGGACAGGCAGCTGGGCGCGCTCGATGCACTTGCGCCAGTTGTCGAAGCCGGCCTCGGGGTCGTCCTCGTCGCCGACGTGGCCGCCGTGCACGATGACCCCTTTGACATCGATCTCGGCGGCCTTGTCGAGCGTCTGCTGCAGCAGCTTGCGGCTCGGGATCCGGATCCGGTTGTTCGTGTTCGCCACGTTCAGCCGGTACGGCGCGTGCACGTACAGGTCGATGCCCGCGGCGGCCGCGCGTTCCTTGAGCGCTTCCTCGCCATCGGCGTACGCGAGCTTGGGCGCCTTGTAGTCCTGCGGGTTGCCGAGGAAGAACTGCACCAGGTCGGCGCCCCGGTCGGCCGCCTCGGCCAGCGGGTCTGCCTGGTCCACGTGCGCACCGAGTTTCACAGTCATGGGACCCACCCTAGAACCGCCGACGGACAGTTCACGAACCCCAGCCCGCCGATCGGGTGACCGGTCGTGACTCCTGCGCCGGAGGCTGCACCGGCCGGCCCTCGAACTCGGTCGACAACACGATGTGCGTGTTCATCTCGCCGTGCTCGCCGAGGCGCTCGAACAGGCCCTCCAGGTGACTCATCGAGGTGACGCGGACCCGGAGCATCGAGCAGGAGTTGCCGCTCAGCTTGTGGATCTCCAGGACCTCTGGGAAGTCCTCCGCCCGCGTGGTCTTCAGCAGGCAGCGCCCGGTCGTGCAGCGCATCTGGACGAACGCCGACAGCGGCTGACCGGCCCGAGCCGGGTCCACCTCGGCCCGGTAGCCGGCGATCACGCCGGACTCCTCCAGCCGCCGTACCCGGTCCGCCACGGCCGGCGGCGACAGGTTGACCCGCTTGCCCAGCTGGTTGAACGACAGCCGCCCGTCGGTCTGCAGTTCGGACAGGATCTGCCAGTCGGTGGAGTCGAGCTCACGCTCCTGAAAGGTCATCTCCCCAGAACACCTTCGACATCGCTGCTCCGCAAGGCCGAACGCCTTTCTTCCTGCCTTCAACCGGCGGACGCGCCTTCCTAGCGTGGATTTCATGCTGATCCCCGTCGTTCTGGCCGCCGCCCTGATGAACGCCGCGATGGTCGCCGCGAGTGCGGTGAGCACCATCCTGATCGCGGACGCGTTGAGCCCCAGCGTGGCCGGTCTGCCTAACGCCGCCGGCGTTCTGGGTACCGCAGCCGGCGCCATGGCCGTCGGCCGCTGGACTGCCCGGCTGGGCCGAGCGCAAGCACTCCGCATGGGGTACGGCGTCGGTGTCGCCGGCGGGGCGCTGACAGTGCTCACTGCGGTCGGTGCCCACTTGGCACTGCTGTTCATCGGGATGTTCCTGCTCGGCGCCGGTAATGCAGCGAGCCTCCTGTCCAGGTACGCCGCTGCCGACGCCGTACCGCCGGCCCGACGCGCGCGGGCCATGAGCACAGTCGTCTGGGCCAGTACTGCGGGTGCGGCCGGGGGACCGTTCTTCATGGCGCCGTCTCAGTCCTTCGCCGCCGATTTCGGCCTGCCGGCAACCGCCGGACCCTTCCTGCTCGCCCTAGCGGCGGTCTTCGCCGCGCTGGTCGCCTCCACCTACATCCGGGTCACTGTCCACGCCACCGACGTACCCGTGTCTCGCGACCACTCCGCGGTCTCTCGTCGTACGCCGGTTGCGCTGGCCGCCTGTGTGATGGTCGTGGGTCACCTGGTCATGGTGGCTCTGATGACTTCCGTTCCTGTGCACGCCCACAACCACGGTGATGGTCTCGGCGTACTGGGATTGATGCTGTCCGCTCACACGCTCGGCATGTTCGCCCTGTCTCCGCTGACCGGGTGGTGCATCGACCGGTTCGGTTCCCGACCGGTGCTGCTTGCCGGCCTTGGCCTGATCCTCGCCTCCGGGGTCCTGATCGTTCAGGCCGGTCCGGTCTTCACGCCGGCCCTGTTCCTGCTCGGCTACGCCTGGAACCTCTGCTACCTCGGTGGCAGTTCGCAGCTCTCCGCGCATCTGGAGAGCAAGGTGGAGTCGTGGATCTGGACCGTGGCCGCGGTCGCCACGGCCGCTTCGACCTGGCTCTTCAGCCTCGGTGGCTTCCGCGTCCTGACCTTGGTCTCGGCGGTTCTCGCCGTACCGTTGCTGGTGCTCGTGGCCCGGCGGCCCGCACCCGAGGTCGTCAGGCGGTAACGGAGAGTCATCGGAACAGGCCTGTGGATATGGTCAAGCGGGCGTCCGGACGCTGGTATTCTCTTGGATGTGGCCCGGTCCATCGACCGGGCTCGTTGCTTGGCGCCGACGGCAAGTGTCGGCGTGAAGCGAATCGCATCGCCCTCCTGCCACGGAGAGACCGTGGCCGCCAAGTCCGAAGGAGGTGGAGTTCGCGCATGCGTCGTTACGAAGTCATGGTGATCCTCGACCCTGAGCTCGATGAGCGCACCGTGGAGCCGTCCATCGACCAGTACCTGAACATCGTCCGCAAGGAAGGTGGCACGGTCGAGAAGCTCGACATCTGGGGTCGCCGCAAGCTTGCCTATGACGTGAAGAAGAAGTCCGAAGGCATCTATGCCGTCGTCGACCTGACCGCCGAGCCGGCGGTGGTGAAGGAGCTCGACCGTCAGCTCACGCTGAACGAGTCGATCCTCCGCACCAAGGTCATCCGGCCGGACCAGCACTGACCCTGGGGTCGTCAGCAGCCATCGGTACTGTCGGCACCAGCCGGTACTGATAGCTGTAGACACAGACACACCCGATAGCAGGAGGAACGGCAATGGCAGGCGAAACCGTCGTCACACTGGTCGGCAACCTTGTCGACGATCCTGAGCTCCGGTTCACCCCGTCCGGTGCCGCCGTCGCGAACTTCCGGATCGCGTCGACGCCGCGGACGTACGACCGGCAGACAGGTGAATGGAAGGACGGCGAGTCGCTGTTCCTGAGTTGTTCCGTCTGGCGCCAGGCCGCGGAGAACGTGGCCGAGTCGCTGCAGCGCGGCATGCGCGTGATCGTGCAGGGCCGGCTGAAGTCGCGTTCGTACGACGACCGTGAGGGCAACAAGCGCACGGTCTTCGAGATCGACGTGGACGAGGTCGGACCGAGCCTGCGCAGCGCTACCGCGAAGGTGACCCGGGCGATGCGCTCCGGTCCCGGCGGAGACGGCGGCGGCTTCGGTGGTGGCGGTGGTGGCAACCAGGGTGGTGGCAACTTCGGTGGCGGCGGCCAAGGTGGCGGCGCCCCGCAGAACGACCCCTGGGCGACCCCGCAGGGTGGCGGCAGCGGTGGTGGCGGCGGTCAGGCTGCCCCGCAGAACGATCCCTGGGCCAGCCAGGGCGGCGGCTCGATGGAGGAGCCTCCGTTCTGATCCGGCGCTCCGGGTCGTAACCATGTAAGACAGACCATTCCGGCACGTGTGCCGGGCTCTGGAAGGAAGAGAGCACCACAATGGCCAAGATCATTCGGAAGCCGAAGAAGAAGGTCTGCGGCTTCTGCAAGGACAAGGCGACGTACGTCGATTACAAGGACACCGCGCTGCTGCGCAAGTTCATCTCGGACCGCGGCAAGATCCGCGCCCGCCGGGTGACCGGGAACTGCGTGCAGCACCAGCGCGATGTGGCCACCGCTATCAAGAACGCTCGTGAGGTGGCGCTGCTGCCGTACACGAGCACGGCTCGCTGAGGGAGGCCCGAACCATGAAGCTCATCCTGGCGCAGGAGGTCGAGGGCCTCGGAGCCCCCGGCGACATCGTCGAGGTGAAGGACGGCTACGGCCGCAACTACCTGGTTCCGCGCGGCCTGGCCATCGGCTGGACCCGCGGCGCCGAGAAGCAGATCCAGTCGATCAAGCGGGCGCGTGACGCCCGGGCGATCCAGGGCAAGGAGCACGCGAGCGAGGTCAAGAACCAGCTCGAGCAGCTCAACGTCACGCTGGACGTCAAGGCCGGCGACACCGGCCGCCTGTTCGGTTCGGTCACCCCGGCCGACATCGCCGGCGCGATCAAGTCCGCCGGCGGCCCGCTCGTCGAGAAGCGCGCGATCGCGATCGCGTCGCCGATCAAGAGCACCGGCAAGCACCAGGTCTCGGTGCAGCTCCACCCCGAGGTGGCCGCCACGGTCCGCCTCGAGGTCGCGGCCGTCTGACCTCAGCAACACCCAAGGCCCGCATCTCCCTCAGGGGATGCGGGCCTTGTCGTGTCCTGCTCAGCCTGGGGTCGGCGTCGGCCAGGGGAGTGGCTTGGGGTCATTGCCCTCGCCGCCGTTCTCCGGCTTGGCGACCTTCGGCCACTTGACCGGTCCCGGATCCGATTGGTTGCCTCCGGCATCAGGTAGAGCGACCCGCGGCCACTGCACCGGACCGGGATCGTCGTCCGCCATCACCTGCCCGGCCGGCACCAGCAACCCTGCTGTCACCAGCACTGCCGCAAGCGCGCGGCCGGACCGATTCACTTCTTGTCCAACGCGTACAACGTCGAGTCGTGCACCACCAGCGCTCGCCCATCCGCAACACCCCATGGCCGCGCGGTATCGGCGGGAAGAGTCTGGCCTTTGCCGCCGGGTGTCGTGGCGACGAGATCACTGCCGACCATCCCGTAGATCGTCGTACCCGTGACCGAAGCCGGCTGGAAGTCGGTGTACCGCGCCGTCGACTTGTTCGCGAAGTCGATCACGCAGTTGCCCCAGGCAGCGACCTTGCCGGTCCGGTCCGGCACCCACTGCCAGCTTTCGACGTCAGCCTCCTTCGCCACTGGGCACGCGGCGAGGACCGCGCCGTTCACCGTCGAGTGCACTACCGGGATCACGATGTCCTTGGTTGCCGACTTCCACAGCACCAGCGCGCGGCCGGGGCTGGCGGCGACCACATGCTCGATGCCCTTCGACCCGGACGGCGCCTTCAGGTTCACGGTCTGCAGACCCTTGTCCAGCTGACTCCAGAACAGCGGACCGGTGTACCGCGCCATCAACGCCTTGTCGCTCTCGGCCAGCAGAACCGTGGACAGGCGCGGCTGGTTCGGCACCGCCTTCAGCTTGCCGCCTGCCACCATGCTCGCACCGGCGTCGCCCTCCACCTTGATCAGCGGCGACGTCCCGAAGAACTGCACCTGCGCCTGGTCGGGCAGCTCCACCGAGGTGGCGCCGGCACCGCCACCGGCCCAGTAGTACAAGGCATCCGGCGCCGCCACCGCGAGCACGGGCTTGGAGTCGATCGTGGTGTAGACCGGGCTCTGCGCGTCCTTCGGCACCTTGTCCTGCCAGAGGACCTTGCCGTTGCCGTCGAACACCGCGACCTTCTCGTCCGGCGTGAGGACGGCGACCTGTTTGCCGTCCGGTGACACCACAGGCGTCGACTTCGCGGCGATGTCGACCGTCCAACTCGCCTTGGTCGACCAGCCCGGTGGCACCGGCCGGGCCGAGAACTGGTCCGGTACGACCTTCGGCTCGGGCAGCGCCGGGACCTTCGGTGCTTCCGACGGTTTGGACACGTCGCTGTCGCCGTCCCGGAACACCGTGAAGTAGAGCGTCGTACCTGCGATCAGTACGACGGCCAGCGCGATGCCGGCGATGACCGGCCAGCCCGGCCTGCGGGCGCCGCCGCTCGTGCTGCTTCGGCTCTCCGAATCCACTGCGTCGACCCGGCCGTCGGGGTGGACGATGAGCGGCCAGGAGGAACCGTCGGACTCCACCGCGGTTGCCCGCACCGGCCGGCCGAGCTGTGCGGCCCGATCGCTCACGACGGCGATCGCGGCCTGCCGTGGATCTCGGTGGTTGCTGACCGGATGGGTCCGCCCGGCGATGGTGACCTCGGCGTTGCGGTCGTCGTGCAACCGGATCGTCACCTTGGGCCAGGACGGGATCTTCTCAGCCACGGCGACCTCTCATTCCCGCCACAGATCTCCCTCGTTCATCCGACTACGCCGCCCCCGTTCTAGCATGTGCAGCGACCACCGCAGGCCGGAAATCCGGGCCCGCGGGACTCTGCGGGCCCGGCCCGGCTCGACTGCTCCGGCCAGGGAGCGACGGGTCGCAAGGCCTGTGGATAACTCACGCAACGTACATCCGGGAATTGAGAGAATACGGTGAGCGACAGCTTGTCACACACCACGAAAGGAGGGGCCATGACGCAGAATCCGTGGGATCGGCAGTCAACGACTTCAGGTCCGCACCAGCCACCGCCGGGTCCCTCGCCGCAGCCCGCGGGCGGGCCGTCCGCACCTCAGCACGGCGTTTCCGCGCCGGCCGAGGACCAGCGGCTGCCCAAGTTCGCGATTCCGGCCGCGGACACCCTCTGGTGGGTCGGTGTGCACGGCGGCGCGGGCGAGACCACGATGTCGCTCCTCCTTCCGGGGAGCCGGGCGGCGAACCATCGCTGGCCGATCCCGCCACCACCGGTGCCGACGCCGGTCGTCCTCGTCGCCCGGACGCATGGTTCCGGTCTGCGGGCCGCCCAGCGGGCCGCGGTCGAGTGGGCGTCCGGTGTGGTCCAGGGCGTCGCCGTGCTGGGCCTGGTGCTGATCGCGGACGCACCCGGGCGACTGCCCCGGGTGCTCGACGACTTCGCCGACATCGTCGGCGGCGGCGTGCCGCGGGTCTGGGACATCCCCTGGATCGAGGAGTGGCGCCGAGGGGAGGCTCCGACGCCGGAGAACACCCCGGACGAGGTCTTCGAAGTCCTCGAATCCATCTACGCACTGCGCGCCGCGAACCCTGCGGACTATCCCGCCCCGTACTGAAAGGTCCCTCCGCGATGATGCTGGCCCATCTGATCTCGGACACGCATGCCCTGATACCGCTCAGCGGTGGCGGCACCCGGCCACCCGGCGGCGAGAAACTCGAGCTGGTGATCGACTGGGTGCGCTGGATCGCCTTCGCCGTCTGCGTTCTCGGCATCCTGATCGCCGGCGCCATGATGGCCGTCGGACAGCGACGCGGTGAAGGTGGCGAGCATGCCGCCCGGCTCGGCTGGGTGCTCACCGCCTGCATCGTGATCGCATCCTCGACACTGCTCGTCGGCGCCCTGCAGTGACCCATGGCCGCTGACACCGTCCGCGGCGTCCCGCGAACGTACGGGAACTGGCGGCAGCCCGCCTCCGCGGGGATCGCCGGACTGGGTTCGCTCGGCACCGCTCTGCTGATGGGCGGGCTGGTCATGACGATCATGGCCACGATGGCCGGCGGTCTGATCGGCGCGATCGTCACGCTGCTGATCATCGGCGTCTGCCTGCTCATGCTGACCACCAAGGACAAGCACGGGCTGTCCGCCCTGCAACGTCTCTCCACCCGGATCGGATGGGAACGAGCGAAGATGGCGAAGCACAACATCTACCGGTCCGGCCCACTCGGCCGCCCCGCGTGGGGCACCTTCCAGCTCCCGGGTCTGGCCGCCGCATCCCAGCTGAGCGAGTTCGAGGACTCGTACGGGCGGCCGTTCGCGCTGCTGTACTACCCGAGCACCCGGCACTTCACCGTCGTCATCAACGCCGAGCCGGACGGTGCCTCGCTGGTGGACCAGGAGCAGGTGGACGTGTGGGTCGCGCACTGGGGTCAGTGGCTCGCCGCGCTGGGCCACGAGCCCGGCATCGTGGCTGCGTCGGTGACGGTGGAGAGCGCGCCCGACACCGGCATCCGGCTCCGTCGCGAGGTCGGCAGCAACATGCTGGACGGTACGCCGGCCATCGCGCGGGCAATGCTGACGGAGGTCGTGCAGACCTACCCGGAGGGCTCAGCGCTGATCTCTGCCCGAGTCGCACTGACGTTCAAGGGCACGGACCGGAGCGGCAAGCGCCGCAAAGAGGAGGATATGGCTCGTGAGCTCGCGTCCCGGCTGCCCGCTCTCACCCAGAGCCTCAACGCCACGGGTGCTGGTGCGGCCCGTCCGGTCACCGCTCAAGAGTTGTGCGAGACCGTGCGCATCGCCTACGACCCGGCGTCCGCCGTACTGATCGATGAGGCGCGTAGCCACGGGGACATGCCGGAGCTGCAGTGGACCGATGTCGGTCCGGCCGGTGCGCAAGGGTTCTGGGAGAAGTACCGGCACGACTCCGCGTGGTCGGTGACATGGCAGATGACGCAGGCGCCGCGTGGTGAGGTGTTCTCCTCGGTGCTGTCCCAGTTGGTCGCGCCGCACGGGGACATCGATCGGAAGCGCGTCACGTTGCTCTACCGTCCGCTGGACGCGGCTACCGCGGCCCGAGTGGTCGAGGCCGACAAGCGCAACGCGTCGTTCCGCGCCACCACGTCGAGCCGTCCGTCGGCCCGGACCATGACCGAGGCCAGGGCAGCGGAGCGGACCGCGCAGGAGGAAGCGCACGGCGCGGGCCTGGTCAACTTCGGCATGGTCGTGACCGGCACCGTGATGACCGCGGAGCAGGTCCCGGACATGATCGCCGCCATCGACAATCTGGGCGCCACCGCCCGCGTCCTGCTGCGGCCGGCGTACGGCTCGCAGGACTCCGCCTTCGTGGCTGGCTTGCCGCTCGGCGTCGTACTGCAGAGCCACCTGTCCGTTCCCGCCGGCATCCGGGAGACATTGTGAAGCCGGCCGACCCGGTCCGCAGCGGCAAGCGGCCGATGCCGCGCGGCTGGCCCGGTGCGGGCCGCGGCTACTCGACGTACCTCCAGGCACCGGCCGAGTGGCGTGGCACCACGGTCCAGGTCTGCGGCCTGTGGCCCTTCGCCGCGGGCACCGGCAGTCCCATGGTCGGCGTACCCATCGGCCGGAACATCCTCTCCGGCGCCACCCTCTGCTGCGATCCGATCAACTGGTTCACCCGGGCCAATCTCATCTCCAACCCCTCGATGTTCGTGCTCGGCAGGCCCGGCCTGGGGAAGTCCACGGTGGTCCGGCGGATGGCGTTGGGGCTGGCGGGGTATGGGGTGCAGCCGCTGGTGCTGGGGGATCTGAAGCCTGACTACCGGGACCTGATCGAGGCGTTGGGTGGGCAGGTCATCAGGCTGGGGCGGGGGCGCGGGCATCTCAATGTGCTGGATCCGGGGGAGTCGCGGACGGCGGCGCAGCGACTGACCGGGAAGGCACGCGAGGCGATTCAGGCGGATGCGCACGGGCGCCGCCACACGATGGTCTCCGCGTTGATCTCGATCATGCGCTCGGCGCCGCCGACGGACCGCGAGGAGACGATCCTCGACGAGGCACTCAAGGTCCTCGACGAGAGATCCATCGGTACGCCGGTACTGCGCGATCTGCTCCAGGTCGTTCAGGACGCGCCGGACCGGGTGCGCAACGTCGCTCTCGATCGCGGCAGCCTGGATCGCTATCGGCAGATCACCGAGGGCCTCGAGGCATCGCTGATCGGTCTGGTCGGCGGTGGCCGGCTGGGCGAGATCTTCTCCGCGCAGACCGACAACCCGATGCGGCTGGATCGGCCGGTCGTGTTCGACGTGTCCTCGATCGACGACTCCGAGACGAACCTGCAGGCCGCCGTACTGCTGGCCTGCTGGTCCTACGGGTTCGGCGCGGTCGCGGTGTCGCAGGCGTTGGCGGACGCCGGTCTGGAGCCGAGGCGGCATTACTTCGTCATCCTCGACGAGCTGTGGCGGGTGCTGCGCGCCGGCCGTGGTCTGGTTGACCGCGTCGACGCGCTGACCCGGCTGAACCGTCAGCGCGGAGTCGGGACTGCGATGATCTCGCACACCATGTCCGACCTGCTCGCGCTCGAGAACGCGGAGGATCGGATGAAGGCCAAGGGGTTCGTCGAGCGGTCCGGCATGGTCGTCTGCGGCGGTCTGCCGCGCGCCGAGATGGAGAACCTGACTGAGGTCGTGCCGATGTCCGAGGAGGAGCAGAACATGCTCATCGGCTGGCAGGACCCACCCGCCTGGGACCCGGCGACCGGTGTGGAGGTCGCGCCGCCCGGCCGCGGCAACTTCCTGGTCAAGGTCGGTGGCCGTCCGGGCATCCCGGTGCACGTCAGCCTCACCTCGGTCGAGCGCGAGATCAACGACACCAACAAGCTCTGGAGGACCGACCCGGTGCTGGAGTTGCCGCCGCCTGACCCGGCCACCCGCGTGGTCGCCCGAGCGGGAGTCGACAAGTAGATGGCCGACGGGAGGCGCAGTACCGGACCGGGCGTGCTGTCCGTCGAGACGATCCTCGTCTTCATCGGCGTCGGCGTCTTCACGATCGGCGTCGTGGGGATCTGGGGAGCGCTCAGGACCGCCGCTGCGATCGACGGAACCCCCGCGGTGCCGGACCCGATGACCGCACTCGTCGATCTGATCGGCGGCCGACTGCGGTGGTCCACCGCGGCAACCGGCGTACTGATCCTCGAGTTCGTCCTGTTGCTGATGATCGCGATCGCCGTGCTCGGCTGGAGACGTCGCAGCGGGGTCGGCCGGGTGGACAGGCAGGCGTACCTGATGGCGAAGCGTTCGGAGATCTCGAAGCTCACCCGCTCGGGTGCGCAGGCAATCGCGGACAGGCTCGGCGCCGGCCACGCCGGTCCCGGTATCCCGATCGGCCGGACTGTTCGAGACGACCTCGAGGTCTTCGGATCCTGGGAGGACCTGCACATCGACATCTGGGGACCACGGACCGGAAAGACGGCATCCCGTGCCGTGCCGGCGATTCTGGATGCGCCGGGCGCCGTGGTTGCCACCTCGAACAAGCGCGACCTCGTCGACACCACCCGCGGTCCGCGGCAGGAGCGGGGACCGGTGTGGGTGTTCGACCCACAGCAGGTCTGCGAGGAGCCGCCTGCCTGGTGGTGGAATCCGCTCACTTACATCACCGACGAGGTGAAGGCGCGCGACCTGGCCGGGCACTTCGTCGCATCGCAGCGCCGGGAGAACGCGCAGACCGACGCATTCTTCGATGCGGCCGGCACCGATCTGCTGGCCGGCCTGCTGCTCGCTGCGGCGGTCGCGAGGCGCCCGATCACGCAGGTCTACAGCTGGCTCGCGGACCAGCGCAACGACGAGCCCGAGCGGATCCTGCGCAGCACTCCCGGCCTCCAGTTGTCCGCCGACGCGCTGGCCGGTGTGATCAGCGCGCCCGACAAGCAGCGCGCCGGTGTCTACGGCACGGCCCAGCAAAGCGCCCAGTTCCTGGTTAACCACAAAGTCACCCGCTGGGTCGTCCCCCAGGGGCAGAACGACCCTCGCCCGCAGTTCGACCCGCACGAGTTCGTCCGCCGGGGCGGCACGCTCTACAGCTTGTCCAAGGAAGGCGCCGGTACGGCGGGACCGCTGGTCACCGCGTTGACGGTGGCCGTCGTGGAGGCGGCCGAGCAGTATGCGAAGAGCTGCCCGATGGGTCGCCTGCCGACGCCACTCGTCGGCGTACTGGACGAGGCAGCGAACGTGTGCCGGTGGAAGAACCTGCCCGATCTCTACAGCCACTTCGGATCCCGCGGCATCGTGCTGATGACGATCCTGCAGTCGTGGGCGCAGGGGACGGAGTGCTGGGGTGAGCGCGGCATGGACAAGCTGTGGTCCGCCGCCAACATCCGCGTGTACGGCGGTGGCGCCTCGGACGCGACGTTCCTCGAGAAGCTCAGCAAACTGATCGGCGACTACGACATCACCACGAGTTCGGTGTCGTACAGCAAGGGCGAGCGTGGCACCAGCCGGCAGATCCAGCGGCACCACATCCTCGAGGTGTCCGACCTCGCCGCGTTGCCGCCCGGGCGGGCGGTGGTGTTCCCGTCCGGGATCCCGGCGACGATGGTGAAGACGGTGCCGTGGTTCGCCCGGCCGGATGCCCACGCGGTGGAGGCCTCGCTGGCGAAGTACGATCCGGGAGCGACCGGCGCCCGTACGCGGGAGGCCCGGTCCGCTGTGCCGGTCGGCGTCCCGGTGTGGGAGCAGAGCGAGGAGCAACGTGGTGGACGGTGAACAGGAACTCTTCTACCCGCACGTCGCGGCGTTCGTCGAGGACCGGCTGATCTACCTCTACACCCGCCGGCTCGGGCAGCAGTTCGTCTGGTGCCCGGAGTGGTTCCGGCACGCCGAGGCGCTCAGCCGGCTGGACTCGCTCTGGCGCGCCTGGGAGCACCTGCGGCTGGATCCGGCGATCGGGATGTCAGCCTGGTGGCGCGACCACGCGGACCCGCAGATGTCGGTCCTTCTCGACCCCGACGGTCCGTTCGCGGCCTGCCGCGGTGCCCATACGGAGTACCCGATCGCGCCGCTGCCGGTCGAGGAGCCGCCCGCCGGACTCTTCTTCGACCAGCGACAACCGAACCTCCGGGGGATCTGACATGTGGAAGTGGACGAACCTGCTGCTCGCGTTCCTCGTGGAGTTGGTTGCCCTAGGCATCTTCGCCTGGTGGGGATCGCAAGCGACCGAGAACACCGCGCTGCGGATCCTGCTCGCCGTCGGACTGCCCGTCGTCGCGGCCGTCATCTGGGGTCTGTACGCCGCTCCCACCGCGAAGCGGGGCACGCCGGTGGTGCGGACGGTGGTGAAGGTCCTGGTGTTCGGCCTCGCCGGAGCCGCACTGTGGAGCCTGGGTCACCCGGTGCTCGGGATTGTCTTCGTGGTGGTAGTCGCGGCGAACCTGCTGATCATCCACGTGCAGAAGCTCAGCCCGGACACGCCGCAGCCCAACGTCAGCGAGTAGCGCCTGTCACCAGCCAGGCGTCGCTGCGTTCGCGCGTCATCAGAGTGAGCAGCCGCAGCAGCATGAACCCGCCGAACGCCCACCACAACGCGACGATGCCGCCGTCCAGCCACAGCACGCTCAACGCGAGCGGCACGTACAGCACGAGCGCGATCACTCCGGCCACCGCCAGGTACGGACCGTCTCCGGCGCCGATCAGTACGCCGTCCAGCACGAACACCACGCCGTTCACGGGTTGCCACAACGCCGCGACGACCAGTACGGCGGCGAGCGTCTGTCGTACCTCGGGATCCGTGGTGAACCACGAGACGTAGATGTCGCGCAGACCCCAGAGCGCGAGCCCGCCGACGAATCCGGAGACCAGGCCCCACCACATCATCCGCCGGGTGATCGCGCGGGTGCCGGCCACATCACCCGCACCGAGCGCCCGCCCGGTCAACGCCTGCGCCGCGATGGCGATGGCGTCGAGTGCGAGCGCGAGGAACGACCAGAGAGTGAACGCGACCTGGTGCGCGGCGACCGACGTCGTACCCAGAGCGGTGGCGACGAAGGTGAGCAGGATGAGTGCCATCCGCAACGTCAGAGTTCGGACGATCAGCGGGATGCCCATTTGTGCGGACGCGAGGATGCCTGGTCTGTCCGGTCGCAACTTGGCGCCGTCACGCCGGGCCCCGCGGACAACCACGACGACCAGCGCCACTCCAGCCGCTGTCTGTGCGAGCGCCGTACCCAGCGCCGAGCCGGCGATGTCGAGGTCGAGGCCGTAGACGAGCAGGACGTTCAGACCGATGTTGACGAGGTTGGCGGAGATGGCGACGACCATCGGCGTCTTGGTGTCCTGCAATCCACGGAGTACGCCGGTGGCCGCCATCAGCAGCAACATGGACGGGATGCCGAAGCACGAGATGCGCAGATAGATCACGGCGTGGTCCGCGACGTCCGGCGATGGGTCGAACGCGGCGATCGCGACGGGCGAGAGCAGCAGCCCGGCGATCGCCAGTACGACGCCCAGCAGCAGCGCCAGCCAGAGTCCGTCGATGCCCTGGGCCAGTGCGCCGCGGTGATCACCCGCGCCGATCCGCCGGGCCACCGCGGACGTCGTGCCATACGCGAGGAACACGCAGATCCCGACGAGCGTCTGCAGGATCGTGCCGGCGATGCCCAGTGCGGCGAGTTGCGGCGTACCGAGGTGGCCGACGATCGCGGAGTCGGCGAGAAGCATCAGCGGCTCAGAGACCAGCGCGAAGAATGCCGGGACGGCGAGCCGCAGGATCTCGCGGTCCTGGGACCCGATCAGTCGTCGCAGTCCTGTCCGGCTCGGCTCAGTCACCGCGCCGCCGTCGCCAGCGCGCGGTATGTCATGAGCATGCGGCCCATTGTGCCTGACCTGCGCTGTGCACAGGCGGCCGGATCCCACAGTCCGGAAGAAGGTCGCTGACTTTTTCTTCTCCACAGTTGTGAATGGGTGAAACCGCAGGTCAGAGGGATGTTTTGGATCTCTTTCCACAGATATCCACAGGGTTGTTCCCAACCTGTGCACACCCGATCACGGAGTTTCCCACAGCTCGTCCACACCCCCTGTGGATGACCGGCTAGCACCCGGTGACCAGACCGGCGTACGGTCGCGTGTCTGGCGCCGTCCGCAAACTGTCGGTGGCTGTGTTTACGGTTCGATCAGGTGTTCGAACTCCGGCCTCCGATGGTCGGGGTGGCGCGTCGGTGGGCGGACGAGGAGGTCGGGCGAAGTGAGCGTGGCGGAGTTCCGCGGGGGGCAGGGCGGCGGCCAGGAAGAGCGCAACCCGGAGATGGGCTTCGACCGTACGCCGCCGCAGGATCTGGCCGCGGAGCAGTGTGTGCTCGGCGCCATGATGCTGAGCAAGGACGCGATCGCCGACGTGATCGAGACCCTGCGCAGCACCGACTTCTACCGGCCGGCGCACGAGATCGTCTTCGACGCGGTCACGGACCTGTATGCCCGCGGTGAGCCGGCCGACGCGATCACGGTCGCCGCCGAGCTGAACCGTCGCGGCGAGATGGCCCGGATCGGCGGCGCGCCGTACGTGCACACGCTGGTCGCCTCCGTCCCGCTCGCCGCGAACGCCGGGTACTACGCGCACATCGTCCGGGAGAAGGCGATCCTGCGTCGCCTGGTCGAGGCCGGTACCAAGATCGTCCAGCTCGGGTACGCCGGTGAGGGTGAGGTCGACGACGTCGTCGACGAGGCCCAGGCGGAGATCTATTCGGTCACCGAGAAGCGGACCGCCGAGGACTACGCGCCGCTGAAGGACATCATGGAGGGCGCCCTCGACGAGATCGAGGCGATCGACTCCCGTGGCGACGCGATGGTCGGCGTACCGACCGGGTTCACCGACCTGGACGAGCTGACCAACGGTCTGCACCCCGGCCAGATGATCATCGTCGCCGCGCGTCCCGCGATGGGGAAGGCGCTCGCGCTCGACACCCCGCTGCCGACGCCGACCGGCTGGACCACGATGGCCGAGATCGCCGTCGGCGACCAGTTGCTCGACGCCGACGGCCGGCCGACCACGGTGGTGGCGGCGACCGAGGTGATGGTCGACCGGCCCTGTTTCCGGCTGTCGTTCTCGGACGGCAGCACGATCGTCGCCGACGCCGAGCACCAGTGGCGGGTCGAGGACGGCGGCCGCCCGGTGGTCTGCACGACCGCCGACCTGTTCACGGCGATGTCAGCGAGTCCCGGACTGACACCGTCGATCACCGGGTCGGCGCCGCGGCAGATCACCGGGCATGGCTTCCCGGCCGCGCTGGCCGGTGAGGGCGAGCGGCGGGTGGAATGGATCCACCAGGTCGACAGTGTGCCGGTGCGCTGCGTCGAGGTGGACAACCCCGATCACTTGTACCTCGCCGGCAAGACGATGATCCCGACCCACAACTCCACGCTGGGGCTCGACCTGGCCCGGTCGGCGTCGATCAAGCACGGCCTGACCTCGTGCATCTTCTCGCTGGAGATGAGCCGCAACGAGATCACCATGCGTCTGCTGTCCGCCGAGGCCAAGGTGCCGCTGCACCACATGCGCAACGGCAAGATGACCGACGAGGACTGGGCTCGGCTGGCCCGCAAGATGGGTGAGGTCTCCGAGGCGCCGCTGTTCATCGACGACTCCCCGAACCTCACCATGATGGAGATCCGCGCCAAGGCCCGCCGCCTCAAGCAGCGCCACGACCTCCGTCTGATCGTGATCGACTACCTCCAGCTGATGACGTCCGGCAAGAAGGTCGAGTCCCGCCAACTCGAAGTCTCCGAGTTCTCCCGCTCGATCAAGCTCCTCGCCAAGGAACTGGAACTCCCCGTAGTAGCCATCTGCCAGCTCAACCGAGGCTCCGAACAACGCTCCGACAAACGCCCCATGGCCTCCGACCTCCGCGAATCCGGGAGTTTGGAGCAGGATGCCGACGTTGTCATCCTCCTCCACCGCGAAGACGCCTACGAACGTGAGTCCACCCGCCCCGGCGAAGCAGACTTCATCGTCGCCAAGCACCGCAACGGCCCCACGGCAGACGTCGTCGTCGCCTTCCAGGGCCACTACTCCCGCTTCGTAGACATGGCCCACGACGGATAGAAGAACCACTCCGGAGCAGGAGCCGACGATGCGGTCCCAGCTCTTGCCTCGTGGCGCCAAGCGCTACCGGTGATCTGTGGAGCAGCTGCCGCGCAACTCAGCGTCTTCCGAAATCGGCCAGGTGTACGAATCCGCACCGACTGAAGCGTCGGATCGCCGGGACTCGCACATCGTGCAGTCGCACACGCTCAGAGGTCGGCGCGAGTCCTGGGCCGCGATTGTCCTCGCCCGGAATCGATGGTCAACGAGATTGGACGACGGCCTGGGGTTGTGAGGTCGTTCACACGGTGTCACAGGGTGGCGGCGTACGGCGTCTCGTGGGCATGACTGGATCTGAACAGACCTCGGTGTTAGTGACCGGAGGGAACAAAGGGCTTGGGCTTGAGGCTGCGCGGCGATTGGGGGAGATGGGGTGGGCCGTCTTCCTCGGGTCGCGGGATGAGGAGCGCGGGCGGGTCGCTGTTGAGACGCTGGCGGACGACGGGGTGAACGTGGTCCTGGTGCCGTTGGACGTGACGTCGGACGAGTCGGTGGCGGACGCCGTACGGCTGGTTCGGAAGCACACTGATCGGCTGGACGTGTTGATCAACAATGCGGGTGCGCCGGGGAAGGCTGTGCCGCCGGCCGATGCGGTGGTGGCGGACGTTCATCCTGTGTTCGACACGAACGTGTACGGGCCGATCCGGGTGACGCAGGCGTTCCTGCCGCTGCTGCAGGCGGCGGAGAATCCGCGCGTGGTGATGGTGTCCAGCGCCGGGGGGTCGTTCGCGGTGGTGACCGATCCGGCGCAGCCGATCTCGAAGATGCACGAGCTCGCCTACAGTTCGTCGAAGGCGGCGCTGAACATGATCACGGTTCGGTACGCGCAGGCGCTTCCGCAGATCAAGTTCAACGTCGCCACTCCTGGAGAGGTCGCGAACCACAAGTTCGCCGCCACCGACATGAACCATCACACCGGCGAGCTGACGGTCACCGAGGGCACCGACGCCATCATCCGGCTCGCGACCCTTGCCGCCGATGGTCCGACTGCCACCTTCGTCGACCGGCTCGGCTCTGTCGCCTGGTGATCGCACGTCAAGGACGTGCGACCTTCGGTCTCGCGTGCGCGGCGAGCCCCAGTCCCGTGCTCGCGAGGCAAGGAGCGGACCGAAGGGGAGCGCGCTTGGCCGGGAGCAGACCAGTGACGGCCACCAGGCGTGGCGTTGGCCGGTCCACAGCAGTACGCGGAGGACGAGCTCGGCCGCGCAGACCACGATGAGCCCGGCCTGCAGCTGAACCGGAGGCTGAGGCTGAGGGGTGAAGCTGAGGGCGATGCGGCGTCAGCGGTTTTTCCAGCGGTGGGCTGAGATGGATTCTTGGGCGAGGAGGCGGAGGGACGAGATGAGGGTTTCGCCGAGGATCGTGCCGATGACGACGGATTCGGCCAGTTGGTCCCGGGTGGGGTTGGTGGTGACGGCGTCGATCTCCAGTTCCGTGAAGCGTTCGACGGCGTCGGCGTAGGCGTCGAGGAAGCCGACCAGGTCGTCCTGGCCGAGGGTGCGCAGCGCTGCGACGGTTTCGATCAGAGTGGCGAGCGCGGGCGCCTCGGGTTCGACGGACCAGCCGCGGCGGGTGATCAGTTCGGTCACCTGAGTGGTGGCGGCCGCGCGGGCCTCTTCTGATGCGGTCTGCTTGCGGGTCGGCGTGAGCGCGCGATGGGCCCGGCCGATCTGTTCATGCAGAGGTACGTCGTCAGCGTCCAGCGACTCGAGGATCTCCTTCACCTGCGCCACCGGGACCTGGGCCAGCTCGACCAGTGCCCGGATCAATCGCAGCCGGCGGACGTGGCGGTCGCCGTACGACGCCTGGTTCGGGCTGCTGAGCTCTCCCTGCGGAAGCAGGCCCTCGCGCAGGTAGTACTTGATCGTCGGCACCGGGACCTCGGTGGCCCGGCTCAGTTCCCCGATGCGCATTCTCGCTTGCCTTCCTCTCGGCTGTGATGGATAGTATCAGTATCCATAAGCGGATACCTTCACTATCCATGTAAGGAGCTGAGGCGGATGATCCCCCTCGTTCTTGTCCTGGCGACGTTCGTCTTCCGGGCGCTCGGCGCGCTCGGGGTGCGGCGGTTCGCGACCTGGCCCGTCAGCGCGGCGCACGCGATGGCAGTCATGCTGCTGCTCACCGCGAGCGCACACTTCGTCCCAGCCGACGTGACGGTGATGCCGAACCACGCGGACATGGTGCGCATGGTCCCGCCGTTCCTGCCATTCGCGGATGCGCTGGTGTATGTCACCGGCGTACTGGAACTGCTCGGTGCGGCCGGTCTCGTGCTCACCGCGACGCGCTGGGCCGCCGGGTACGCCCTGGCCGCGTTGTTCGTGGCGTTGCTCCCGGCGAACATCCACGCGGCGGTGGCCGACGTACCGTTCGCCGGCGGCGAGGCGACCCCGCTGTGGCAGCGGATCCCCGAGCAGATCCTCTACCTCGCGGTCGCGCTCTGGGTCGCCAAGACCACCAAGCCCGCTACCACCGCGGCACAGCGGAAGGAGTTGGTGCACTCATGACCGAAGCGTCGCGGATCATCGCCGGGGCGATCCTGCTCACCATCGTCACGATCCAGTTCGGCGGCTACTTCATGACCAAGATCGTCCGCGGTCAGGTGCCGATGACGGACTTCCAGAAGTCGTTCGCACGAGCCGGCCACGCACACGCCGGCGTCCTCGTGATCCTCAGCCTGGTCGGGCTGCTGTACGTCGATCAGACCAGCCTGTCCGGCGTCATGCTCTGGGTCGCCCGCCTGGCGATCCCGGTCGCGGCGATCCTCATGTCCGGCGGCTTCTTCGCCTCGTCCGCAGGTAAGGACAGGACCCAGCCGAACCAGTTCCTCTGGGTCCTGTGGCTCGGCGCCGCGTCGCTCGCGCTCGGCGTCCTGACCCTCGGCATCGGCCTGATCGTCGCCTGACCTCAGCCGGCTGCGACGGTTCGGGCCGGCTGTACCGAGGCGATCGCCGCGCCCGCCCCGAACCCCTCGGCGCGGGCGACGATCCGGTCGCCGGTGATCGCGACGGCATACTCGAGGTCGTCGCCGATCACCTCGCAGCCGAGGGCGGACGCCAGTACGCCGTCCTCGTCGTGCACCACCTGCACCCGCGGCAGTGGGGCTACTTGCCGTAGGCAACCAAGAAGGCTGTCGGTGGTGTATCGAGCGAGCGGCCCGAGCTCGGACGGATCGCTGGACACCAGGGCGATCGTGACCGCTCCGTCGGTGGACCGTACGACGTCCTCCGCGGCGGCCAGGCGGTTGAGTCCGAGGATGACGACGACGCCGGTGCCGAACTCCGCTGTACGGCGAAGCACCTCGTCGGTCACGGATGGCGGCGACCAGGACTCGTGAGCCGGCCGCACCGGGGGCATGGTTGGTGGACGGGTCCAGGGATCGTCGAGGTCGAGGTCGGCCAACCCGGCACAGGCACGAGCGACCGCGAGCGGCTGGACGAACCCGGGGGCCGAGGCCAACTGGGTCGCACCGGTCAGCAGCGTGAGCGCGAGCCGCGAGACCTGGATCCTCCGGCCGAGTTCGCCGGGGCTCAGCGCGTCGAGGGCGAGGCCGAGGAGGACCGCGTTGAAACCGAGCAACGAGGCGTACGGCGCCCCGAAGTCCGCCAGGTCGGGTTCTGCGCCCGGGTGTTCCCGGTCGAACCACGAAGACGCGAAGGCGGCGAGCCCTTCGGCAGGTGTGCTCACCGCGCGACGTGCACCTCGACCCGTCCGGTTCTGATCGGCAAGCGCCGTCAGGTAGAGCGCGCGCTTGCCGGCGAAGTTGGAGTACACCGCGCCACGGGTGAGGTCGGCGCGGTCGGCGATGCGGTCGATGGTCGCATCCCGGTAGCCGTGCTCGGCGAACTCCGCCCGCGCCGCGGCCAGCACCTTCGCCCGGTTGCGGAGTTGCAGTTCCGCCCTGCTCAAGCGGCTCACGGCCACCACTCTAGCACTCAGATGTTGCTACCATCTGGATGACTACAACATCTGAGAAGGCGGTAGGGGATGGCAGCCGAGGTGCTGAAGTGCACGTTCTGCGGCAAGACCCAGCACCAGGTCGGCAAGCTGATCGCCGGCCCCACCCCGCTGTGCATCTGCGACGGCTGCGTCGAGCTCTGCAACGAGCTGATCGCCGAGGGGGAGCTCAGCGATATCAGCGACGACCTGCCGGCCCGGGTGCCGAAGCCGCGTGAGATCCGCGAGTTCCTCGACGGTTACGTGATCGGTCAGGACGACGCGAAGAAGGCACTGGCCGTTGCCGTCTACAACCACTACAAGCGGCACCGGACCAAGGCCGGCGACGTCGAGCTGGGCAAGTCGAACATCCTGCTCATCGGCCCGACCGGTTCCGGCAAGACCCATCTGGCCCAGACGCTGGCTCGGATGCTCGACGTACCGTTCGCGATCGCCGATGCGACCGCGCTCACCGAGGCCGGGTACGTCGGTGAGGACGTCGAGAACATCCTGCTCAAGCTGATCCAGGCCGCCGACTTCGACGTCCGCAAGGCCGAGACCGGCATCGTCTACATCGACGAGATCGACAAGATCGCGAGGAAGAGCGAGAACCCGTCGATCACCCGCGATGTCTCCGGCGAGGGTGTGCAGCAGGCGCTGCTGAAGATCCTGGAAGGTACGACGGCCTCGGTGCCGCCGCAGGGTGGCCGCAAGCACCCGCAGCAGGAGTTCATCCAGATAGACACGACACGGGTGCTCTTCATCGTCAGTGGCGCCTTCGACGGACTCGATGAGTTGGTCGCCCGGCGTACGCGGCCATCCCGGCTGGGCTTCGGCGCTGCGGCCGAGCAGCCCGAGAGCGGGAAGGTCATGCCGGAGGACCTGGTCACCTTCGGCCTGATCCCGGAGTTCGTCGGCCGGCTCCCGATCGTCACCAGCGTGCCCGCGCTCGACCGCGACGCGCTGGTCCGGATCCTCACCGAGCCGCGCAATGCGCTGATCAAGCAGTACCGCAAGCTGTTCCGGCTCGACGGCGTCGACCTCGAGTTCACCCCGGACGCGGTCGAGGCGATCGCGGATCTCGCCCTGCTCCGCCGGACCGGTGCCCGCGCCCTGCGCGCGATCCTCGAAGAGGTCCTGCTCCCGGTGATGTACGACGTACCCGGGCGCGACGACATCGAGCGGGTGGTCGTGGATCGCGACGCGGTCGAGACCAACGTCAATCCGACGTTGGTGCCACGGACTCCGCCGCGGCGGCGAAGGACCGCGTAAGCCGTTCGCCGACGCCGGCGATCATCGCTGCGACCTCCGGAGTCGCCTCGTCGACGGTGAACTCGGCGCCCAGGGCAACGATCGGGACGACCAAGGAGAGCACCAGCGATGCGGTGTCCGCGCTGAAGCGGACTACGCACGCGTCCGGGCCGGACGGCTCGACCGTGCCGCGAACGACACCCTCGAAGGTGTCGACCACGCGCTCAGCCGGGAGCTGCACGGTCAGCCGAACCGCGTGCCGGTACTGCGCGGCAGCGAACGACTCGACCAGGTAGGTCGCCGAGTCCGGGGCCGGCAGCACCCGCGGCGTGAACCGGTGCAGTACGGGCGTCACCTCGGAGATCCGGTCGACCCGGAAGATCCGCCAGTCGTCGCGTGACAGATCGAACGCGAGCAGGTACCAGCGCCAGGTCAACGTGAGCAGCTGATGCGGCTCGACCCGCCGGCGGGTCGTCGTACCCTGGCGGCTTTGGTAGTCGAAGGCAACGATCTCATGGTTGCGGCAGCAGCCCGCCAGTACGGCGAGCACACCCGCATCCACCTGTGCGACACCTGGCCGGGGGACCGCCTCAGCCGCAGAACCCACCGCGGCCAGCTGCGGTCGCAGTCGCGCCGGCAGCACCTGCTCGAGCTTGGCGAGAGCTCGCATCGAACTCTCCGCGATCCCGCTCACACCACCCGCCGCCGCGCCGACCAGGCCAAGTGCGACCGCCACCGCCTCATCGTCGTCGAGCAGCAGTGGCGGCAGCGTCGTACCGGGACCGAGGCGGTAGCCGCCGGCCGTCCCGGTCGTGCCGGTCACCGGGTAGTCGAGGGACCGCAGCCGGTCGACGTCGCGTCGTACCGTCCGCTCGGTGACGCCGAGGCGTTCGGCCAGTTCGCGGCCGGACCACTCGCGGCGGCTCTGCAGCAGCGACAGCAACCGGAGCATGCGGCCGGGCAGTTCTTTCCGGGTACTCACCCGGAAAGGATGCCTTGCGGACCGGATGTGTCCGCAAGGGCTCCTAGCGTCGGTCCCATGATGTTGACGAAGGAATCGAAGGGATACGACCAGGCTCGGCTCGGGTTCCAGCGGCGCGACCCGCATCGGCCGGACGTGATCTTCCCGGTCACGAGCGTGGCCGAGGTCGAGGAAGCAGTCCGGTACGCGGCCGAGCACGACCTGCGTCTGGCGGTGCAGGCGTCCGGGCATGGGCTCGCGAAGGGTCTCGACGGCGGTGTGTTGATCGCGACCGGAGCCTTCAACGGCGTCCGGGTCGATCCCGCGCGGAAGACGGCGTGGATCGAGGCCGGCGCGACCTGGCAGGACGTGATCGACGCGACCGCGCCGTACGGTCTCGCCCCGCTGTCCGGCAGCTTCCCGGGAGTCGGCGCGATCTCTTACACGCTCGGTGGCGGCCTCGGGCTGATGGCCCGGCGGTATGGGTACGCCGCCGACCACGTCCGCCGGATCGAGATCGTCACCCCGGACGGCGTACGGCGGAATGCCGAGGACGACGCGGAGCTGTTCTGGGCGCTGCGCGGTGGCGGCGGCAACTTCGGCGTGGTGACCCGGATCGAGGTCGACCTGTTCGACGTCGCCACGTTGTACGGCGGCAGCCTGTACTTCGACTTCCTGCAGAACCCGACTGTGCTCGAGGTCTGGGCCGAGTGGACCCGGTCGGTTCCCGACGAGGTGACCTCGGCCATCGCGCTGGTGCCGCTGCCGGACATCCCGCAGGTCCCGGAACCGCTGCGCGGGAGGTACGTCGCCCAGGTGCAGCTCGCGATCCTCGGCGAGGGCGGAGAAGATTTGATCAAACCGCTGCGCGCGATCGGTGAGCCGGTGCTCGACACCGTGGGCGAGCTCCCCTACACCGAGTCGGGCAAGATCTTCGCCGAGCCGGAACGCCCGGACAGCTACCGCTCACGCAACGCCCTGCTCAGTGACCTCGACCCGGATGCGCTCGCGACGTTACCGAAGCTCGCCGGACCGGACGCGTCGGCGATGTGCGTGATCGGCATCCGTCACCTCGGTGGTGCGCTCAGCCGTCAGCCCGACGTACCGAACGCGATCGGCCACCGCACAGCGTCGTACTCGCTGACTGTTCTCTCACCAGGCCAGGACGACGTAACCGCCTTGCACCACAGCATCCTCGAGCCATGGCGCGGCGCCACGGTCGGCCGCCTGCTCAACTTCTCCGCCGGCCCGCTGACCGGTGACGAGATCCGCGCGGCATTCGACCCCGCCGACCACCGCCGGCTCACCGACCTCAGGAACCGGTACGACGCCGACCGCCGGCTCGCACCGAATCACGAGCTCTGAGCAGCGCGCCGGAGGATCTCCTCGACCAGTCCGGCCTTTGCCTCGACGTAGGCCGCGCGGTCGGTGGTGAGGAGATGGGCCAACTCCCGCTTCAGGGCGGCGTACCGCTCCCGATCGGCGGCGTCCGCCCGCAAGTGGTCACGCAACAACACATGGTCCTGATGCGGCTTGTTGCCTTCGACAACGACGTACAGGTGGTGGTAGTGCGCGGCGTCGGGCGGGAGTGCGAACGCCTGACGCCCGGTGATACCAAGGTCGCCCTCATGTTGGTAGCCGGCAGCAACTATCGCCGCGACGGCCGCTGGCACGAGGTCGACAGCCCGGGCCACCACGTCGACGTCGATGATTGGCTTCGCGGCCAGCCCCGGTACGGCGGTGCTGCCAACGTGCTCGACGGTGTGCGGGATGCCCTTCAGGTAAGGCGACAACCCATCCCGGATCTCCGCGAACCAATCCGGCCACCGCGCGTCGTACTCGACCACCGACGCCGGAGGGATCACAGCGCCGCGGTGACGTCGATCTCGACGAGCTGACCCGTGAAGCCGAGCTGTGCGACGCCGAGCAGAGTGCTGGCCGTGCTGAACGCAGGCGCGAGCGGCGACGCGTTGAGCTGGCTCCACACCGCCCCCAGCTCGTCGCGGTCGGAGCTCGCGACATAGATGACGGTTCGTACGACGTCGTCCGGGGTGGCACCCGCGGACTCGAGCGCGATCAGGATGTTGCGGATCACCTGCTCGGTCTGACCTCCGAGTCCGCCCTCGGCGAGCTCGCCTGACGGCTGCAGCGGGCACTGGCCCGCCAGGTAGATCAGGGTGTCCGCCTGGACCTTGGTCACATGGTGATAGCCGGGGGTCGCGTGCAGTCCGTCGGGGTTGGTCCGCTCGATCGTCACTCCCCGAGCAAACGCGACCCACACCACCCGGTCAACGGAATTTACGCGGGGCAGACAAGGAACTGCCGCCGGGCCCTGAAGCAGAGACCCGGCGGCAGCACAGCGATCAGGCGTTCAGCCGCTCCTCGGTGGAGGACGAGAAGAGGTGCAGCTTCTCCGGGTCCGGAGCCAGGTGAATCAGGCTGCCCTTCTCGGCGTTCTGGCGGGTGCTGATCCGGGCGATGATCTGCTGGTTCCCGGTGTGCTCTGCGGTGCCGTACAGGAACGCGTCGGAGCCGAGCTCCTCGACCACCGCGACCGTGACCGGCAGCCCCTCGTCGGCGAAGTGGAGCGCCTCCGGCCGGACGCCGATGGTCAGCGTCTTGTCGTCGCCGGCCTTGGCCAGCAGGGCGCGGTCGATCGGCACCAGGTAGTCACCGATCAGCGCGCCGCCGTCGGCGATCTTGGCCTCGATCAGGTTCATCGCCGGCGATCCCATGAAGCCGGCCACGAACCTGTTCCGCGGCTTGTCGTACAGGTTCAGCGGGGTGTCGACCTGCTGCAGTACGCCGTCCTTCAGTACGGCGACCCGGTCGCCCATGGTCATGGCTTCGACCTGGTCGTGGGTGACGTAGACGGTGGTGACGCCGAGGCGGTGCTGGAGCTCGGCGATCTGCGTGCGGGTCTGGACCCGGAGCTTGGCGTCGAGGTTCGACAGCGGCTCGTCCATCAGGAAGACCTGCGGGTCACGGACGATCGCGCGACCCATCGCCACGCGCTGACGCTGACCGCCGGACAGCGCCTTCGGCTTGCGGTCGAGGTACTCCTCGAGGCCGAGCAGTTTGGCCGCCTCGGCGACGCGCTTGGCCCGCTCGTCCTTGTGCAGGCCCTGCATCTTCAGGGCGAAGCCCATGTTGTCGGCGACCGACATATGTGGGTACAGCGCGTAGTTCTGGAACACCATCGCGATGTCGCGCTCTTTCGGCGGGCTGTTGGTGACGTCGCGATCGCCGATGTAGATGGATCCCTCGTTGACCTCTTCGAGCCCGGCCAGCATCCGCAGTGCCGTCGACTTCCCCGATCCGGATGGTCCGACCAGCACCATGAACTCCCCGTCCTCGATGTCGAGGTCGAGCTTGTCCACGGCAGCGATGTCAGTGCCCGGGTAGACCCGGGTGGCTCCCTTGAACGAGACAGTTGCCATGTCGCGCTTCCTTCCTTCGCCGGCAGGAACGTGCCGGACGATCCGTAGCAAAGGCCCCAGGTCTGGGGTGGCTTCCCTTGGTGACGCATCACCGAGGCACTCACTAGAACGAGCAAGTACTCGTTTACATTCCCGGCCGATGGATCCGCAACAGCATTGACAAGCAAGTTTTTTACGTACAAACTTTTTTGTGTGATCAGAGACGTGATGCACCTGGAGCAGCTCGAACAGGCCGAGGCGCTGTTCAAGCCGCAGCGGATCGAGGTGTTGCGGCGGCTGGCCGAGCCGCACACCTGCGGCGAGGTGGCCGAACAGCTCGGGCAGACTCCGCAGCGCGTCTACTACCACGTCAAGCGCCTCGTCGAGGCGGGGCTGGTGACGCAGGTGGACGAGCGCAAGGTGCGCGGCGTCCACGAGGGCATCTACCAGGCGACCGCGCGTTCGTACTGGCTGTCCCCGCGGCTCGTCGGCCGGATCGGCGGCCTCCGCCGGACCCAGGACGAACTGAGCCTCGGCTACCTGCTGGACCTGATGGAAGAGGTCCAGACCGACATCGCCGCGCTGGACCGGACAGCTCCGGAGCTGCCGTCCATCGGGGTTTCCGGTGAGATCCGGGTCCCACCGGACCAGCGGCGCGAGTTCTTCCAGGACCTGCGCAGCACGCTGCAGGACCTGTTCGAACGCTACGGCGGCTCCGAAGGCGATGCCTTCAAGCTGGCCGTGGCGTGCTACCCCAAGGGAGACCAAGACCATGACTGAACCGCTCATCCTCCAGGTTCGCGCCCGGGCCGGCATCGACGACGTACGGCAGGCGCTGACCGACCCGAAGGCCCTCAACCTCTGGCTCGGCGAACACTCGAACGTCGACCTGCCCGCGACCTTCGAGTTCTGGGGCCGCTACATCCCCGAGGGCGACGCCCCGCACCAGCGTGTGCTGGGGTACGACGGCCAGACGCTGAAGCTGGCGTGGACACTCGACGGTGAGGAGACCACCACCGAGATCGCGCTGACGGCCGAGTCCGACGACGCCACGCTGATCCAACTTACTCAGAGTCACTTCGACTTCGCCGACGCGATCAGCCGGGCGTCGATCCGCGGCGTACTGCAGACCTTCTGGTCCCTCGCGCTGGCCAACCTGGTCGATCACCTGGAAGGGCGCGCGCTCACCACCCGGCCGGACTTCACCTCGGCCGAGTTCACCGGAGAGGCGCTGATCGATGCGCCGGTCGCCCAGGTGTACGAGTCGCTGACAACCTCCGAGAAGGCGTCGGCGTGGTTCGGCTACCCGGTCGGGATCGAGCCGCACGCCGGCGGCCGGTTCGCGATGGGCGGCTTCGACGCGGGACCCGGCGCCACTGTCGTCGGAGTCGTCGACGGCCAGAGCATGTCCGTCGACTGGGGTGACGCCGGCATCAGCACCTGGGAGCTGGCCGAGTCCGACGGCAAGACCCGGCTCACCTTCGTGATGAGCGGGTTCGACGAGGGCAACCCGCCGTACGCTGCCTGGCTCGGCTGGCTCAGCGGGGTCGCCGCGCTGCGCCGCTTCAACGAGCAGAAGGACTGGCAGTCCATCTGGGTCGCCTAGAAGTAGGTCGCCTGGAAGAGTCAGGTGCTACCCGGGCCGGATCGAGCCGGCGATCAGATCGAGCAGGGCGATGACCGCCCTGCTCGATCGTCGTTTGAATCGGTAGACGGCCGGCGTGAGGCTGGGAGCATGTCCACTATGACCAGTTCGGGGGCGTCCAGCGGCGCCCGCGTCCGGTTCGCGTATGCGCCGGGGTTCTGGGTGATCGCCGCGGCGTTCCTCATCACCCTGGCGTTCTCCACCGTGCCCACTCCGCTCTATGCCATCTACCAGCACCGCGACGGGTTCCCGACGTACGTGATCACGGTGATCTTCGCCAGCTACGCGGTCGGGGTGATGGCTGCTCTCTATCTGGCCGGGCATGTCAGCGACTGGATCGGCCGGCGCCGCATCGCGTTGCTCGCAGTACTGGCCGAGGTGGTGTCGGCGGTGATCTTCCTGATCTGGCGGGACGTGCCCGGTCTGCTGATCGCTCGCTTCATCTGCGGGATTGGTATCGGTGTGCTCACCGCGACCGCGACCGCGCACATGTCCGAGCTGCGGCAGATCGCTCGTCCCGGCGAGGACCCGAGCCGGTCGGCGCTCGTCTCGAGCATGGTGAACCTCGGTGGACTCGCGTTCGGTCCGTTGGTGGGTGGCCTGTTGGCGCAGTACGTGGCGTCACCGCTCGAGCGCCCGTACGAGGTGTTCATCCTGCTGTTGCTGCTCAGCGCGGTGGGGATCGCGCTGGTGCCCGAGACCGTCGAGCGGCCGGAGCAGCGGCCGGCTTATCGGCCGCAACGGGTGGCTGTGCCGTCCGACGCGAAGCCTTTGTTCTTCGCGTCGGCGATCGGGGCGTTCGCGGCGTTCGCGATCTTCGGGCTGTTCACCTCACTGGCCCCGACGTTCCTCGGCGGGGTGTTGCACCACCGGGCGCCGTTGCTGGCCGGGGTGGTGACGTTCGTGGTCTTCACCGCCGGCGCGGTCAGCCAGGCCGTATTCGTCCGGTTCGAGCGCGGCAACCAGCTCCGGATCGGTCTCGTCCTCATGTCATTCGGCCTGATCGGCGTCGCGATCGGCGGCCTGATCCCCAGCCTGGCGGTGTTCGTCGCCGGCGGCGTGATCGCCGGTGCCGGCGCCGGCCTCGTCTTCCGCGGCGCCGTAGCCACCGCCGCCTCTCTCGCGGGCCCCACCTCCCGCGGCGAAGTCCTCGCCGCCCTCTTCCTCATCGCGTACGTCGGCCTCGCGATCCCCGTCCTCGCCATCGGCCTGGGCATCGCCCTCCTGCCGGCCCAGGTCGCCCTGCTGGTCTTCTCCGCGATCATCCTGATCCTGGTCAACGCCGCCGTACTCCGAATGCTCGCCGCCACCAGCTAGCTCAGCCGCAGTCCTCTGGTCGAGGGCACGGCGTCACCACAGGTTGTCGAGTTGGGTCAGCTGCCGGCGGAAGCGTTGGGCGTCGCGGTGCGGAAGGTTGTGCTCGACGGTGGTGAGGATCTGCTGGACCTCGATCAGTGAGGGGCAGCATTCCCACACGCCGCAACCCTCGTCGTACCTGTAGTCGTGGATGCGGTGATACGGGGAACGAACGAAGCGCTCCCAGATGCGGAGGGCGTCTGCCGCGGCTCCGGGCCACAGGCGGGTGTGTTCGAGGTACGCGAGGACTGCGCGTCCATGGGGAGACAGGCCCGGGAGGCTCGAGATCCTGATGACATCGCTCGGGTGGGTGCGCAGCCGGAAGTGGACGTCGGCGCGGACCCGTCCTGGTCGCCTACGCGGCATGGACCTTTCGTGTGGTGAGCATGACGTCCATGCTGCCACGGCGTCAGGTGGCGAGAAAGTCGGCTGACAGGTGGGGGTGGGGGCTGCAAGATGTGGGGCATGGTGCGGGTGGTGGATCTGGAGAGGGACTACGGGGTCGTGGTCTCCGGGCTGCGGGCGCACGCGGGTGGGTTCGAGAGTGACTGTTGGGTGGCGGACGACACCTGGTTCGTCAAGATGTGGAAGAAGCCGGGCGTACCGACAGGCTTGAGGATGCTGCATGAGCTGCGGGCGCTCGGGCTTCCGGTGCCGGAGGCGATTCCGGCGGTGTCGGGCGAGCTCTACGCGGTCTGTGCGGGCCGGCCGTACGCCGTCTTTCCCTACGTTCACGGTCGAGTCGGGAGTGTGGACGATTGGCAGACGACCGCGCAGGCGCTGAGGCAGCTCCACGAGCTTGAGGTCCGGGTTGATCTGCCGCCTGCCAGCATGGACGAGCGACACGTCCGGACGCTGACCCAGCGGCTCGATCACCCATGGATCGTGGATCGGCGGGACGAGGTGGATGCGGCGGTACGCCGGCTGGACGCCGCGATCGAGCGGGCGCGTGCCAAGACGGTGCCCGAGATCATCTGCCACCTCGACTTCGGTGTGCACAACCTGATCATGGACGACGACGGTCAGGTCGCGGCCATCCTCGACTGGGAACAGGCCGTCATCGGTCCCCGGGAGCACGACCTGTGGATCGCGGGGGACCTACCGGAGCTTGAATCCTTCCTCGACGAGTACGGTGCGTACGACCTCGACATCGACCACCTCGAGTACGCGCTGCTGGCCCGAGGCCTCCGGGACATGGCCGCCCGGGTACTCAACGACGTCGACCGCCCGGGCGTCGACACCTGGGGGTTCGACCGAATCGCCAGGCTGGACAGCGATCTGAAGCGCTTCCGCCCGTACTGCGCTGTCTGAACAGCGTAGCCGGACCGACGCGCCTTAGGATGCGCGCATGGGTGTGACTGTGACGATCGAGGAGCAGGACGCTTACCTCGCGCGGGTGGGGCGGGCCGGGATGTTGATGCTGCCGATGATCACCGGGATCGGTGAGCAGGTCCGGGCGTGGGCCGACGAGCTCGCGGCGGAGGGCATCACCGCGCTGGCCTGGGATCCGTTCAAGGGACGGAGCACCGACAACGTGACGCGGGAGGAGCTCGGCGGGTTGGCGCGTGAGCTCGACGACGAGGTGGCGCTCGCCGAGCAGGCCGCGCTGGTCGACTACATGTTCGGCGAGCTCGGGTGCAGCAAGGTCGGGGTGATCGGCTACTGCCTGGGCGGGCGGTTCGCCCTCCTGCTGGCGGCGCGCGATCACCGGCTGGCGAACGTCGTCGCCTTCCACCCGACCGTGCCGTCGCAGCGGCCGCCGCATCACACGTACGACGCGATCGCCGAGGCTACTGGGATCGCGGCGCCGGTGCTGGTGAGCTACCCGAGCGCGGACACCGCCGTACCGAATGCCGACTTCGAAGCACTGCAGACTGTCTTGCAGGCGAGGCCGACGGGCGCGACGTTCGCGCAGTACTTCCCCGGTGCGGACCACGGCTTCTCCGACAAGGGGCGTCACGACAAGGAGGTCAACGCCGCCGCCTACCGGCTGGCGTGGCCGCAGGCACTCGCGTTCATGCGAACAACGACCAGCTGACTCAGGCCGCGCGGCGGTGAGCGGTTGGCGTCGTACCGCGAACGCGTTTGAAGGCGACACTCAGAGCGAACGCGTTCGCGTACCCGACCCGTCGCGCGATCGTCTCGACGGTGTCCTTGGTCGCGCGCAGCTGATCGGCCGCCAGCGTGATCCTCCACCCGGTCAGGTAGCTCATCGGCGCCTCACCCACGAGTGCGGTGAACCGGCGCGCGAGCGACGCCCGCGACACCCCGACCCGATCCGCGAGCTCCGTGACATTCCACGGGTACGCCGGATCCTCGTGCAGCAACCGCAACGCCGTACCGGCCACCGGATCGGTCTGCGCCTGATACCACCCCGGCGCCTGAGACTCCGGCCGCGCGAACCACGCTCGCAAGGTGGTGATCAGCGCAAGGTCGAGCCACCGATCCAGCACACTCTGCTGCCCAGGCGCATCCCGCTGGATCTCCCCGATCACCATGTCCGTCACCGGACCCGCGATCTCCGCCGCCGGTACGACGAGCACCGGCGGAAGCGCCGTCACGAGTCGCCGACTGACATCACCCGCCAACTGGTAGGTGCCGCTGGCAACCATGACGGCGCCGGACGCGCGACTGCCGTACGTCCGCACCCCGAGCCGGGCGGAGTAGTCGACCGGTGCCCCAGGCAACGGTTCGCAAACGCCACCGGGATGGATCCGCAACTGTGGCGCGGTCTCGACGCTGTCGCCCACGACGTACGGCGATGATCCGGTGAAGATCGCGACATCTCCCTGGTCCATCCGCATCGGCTCGATCCCGTCGCGAGTGACCCAGCCCGACCCGCGAACCAGGGTGGCCAGCGCCAGCGGAGCCTCGTCGCGGATCTCTATCGCCCACGGCGGATCCAGGATCGTCAGGTTGAACACGCCGTCCCGGGCGCGGGTCCCGGCCAGCAGGTCATCGAGCACGTCCATACCCGCAGGGTACGCCACGTGAGCGTCTCGGACATCAAATTGCGCCGAACAACCATGGTTCGTCTCATCGAATCCGGCTGAACTAGAGCCATGACAACGACACCGATTCTCATCCTGGGTGGTAAAGGCAAGACCGGCCGCCGCGTCGTCGAGCAGCTCGAGACCCGCGGCGTCCCGTACCGGCTGGCGTCCCGGTCGAGCGAGCAGCGCTTCGACTGGTACGACGACAGCACTTGGCCGGCAACGATCGCCGGCGCCGACACGGCGTACCTGGCGCCGCCCGTAGGGCCGACCGGACTCGCGCAGGCCGGCCGGTTCATCAAGGAGGCTGCGGCCCAAGGTCTTCGCCGAGTGGTCCTGCTGTCCGGCCGCGGCGTCGGCAGCCCTGGCCGCGACTTCGCCGTGTACGACGGTCAGCTCGACCTGGAGCACGCAGTGCAGGCGAGCGGCGCGGACTGGACCATCGTCCAGCCGGCCTGGTTCGCACAGGGCTTCAGCGAGGACTTCCTCCGATCCCACGTCCAGGCCAGCGAGATCCGCGTTTCCGCGGGCAGCGGTGGCGAGGCCTGGATCGACACCAACGACGTCGGCGACGTGATGGCCGCCGCGTTGCTCGACGAGTCGTACACCGGCCAGGTGATCGCGGTGTCAGGCCCGCGCCCGCTCACCATGACCGAGGTCGCCGCCGAGCTCTCGGCCGCCACCGGCCGCCCGATCGAGTACGTCGACGTCGAGCCTGACGTCCACGTCGAGGAGCTCCGCGAGGACGGACTGCCCCAGGAGGATGCAGAGGCCGTCCGCGACCTCTTTGCCGTGATCCGCAACCACCGCTCGGAGTACGTGTCCGACGGAGTCCAGCGGGTTCTCGGCCGGTCGCCGCGTGACTTCGCCGACTGGGCCCGCGAGACCGCGGCGACCGGCGTCTGGGCGGAGTGAACCGCCAGCACTCAACAACCGAGGCCTCGCGGGTGGTCGCACGCTCAGGTGACCACCCGCGAAGTCAGCCACCCCCAAACTGCGGCACCAGGAGTGTTTGCACGACCACGGACG
>NZ_JBFAKS010000033.1:0-111502 GCF_040655855.1 Kribbella sp. NPDC050281
AACACCGCACCGGCATTGACGCCCATGATCTCCGGCGCCGCCAGCGGGTTCGCGGCGACGGCCTGCATCAGAGCACCCGCCACCGCCAGGGCGGCACCGACCAGCAAGGCCAGCACCACCCGCGGCAGCCGGATCGACTGAAGGATCAGCTCATCGGGCTGGTCGGCCTTGACGAGCGCTCCGGGCAACCGTGACAGCGAGATGTGCTGACTGCCCATGGACAGACCCCAGACGACGCCGATCACCAAGAGGGCCAGCAGGACCAGGGCTGCCCAGGTGACCCGCTGCTTGCTGGTGACAATCCTCGGACGACGGTGAGTTGCGTCCTCGGTGGCGGTGGGCAGAATGCCCGTCGACTGCGACATGTCAGGTCCCGTAGAGGTTCTTGACGGCTTCCTGGGCGATCAGTTCCGAGGCGACCAGACCACGTGATCGCGACCAGACGTTCTGGTCGACCTTGTACGTCGCGTTGTCCTTGACCGCGGGAATCTCCTTCCAGAGCGGGCTTTTCTCCCACGTGTCGGCCAGGGTGTCGCCGGTCTGGCCGGCGATGAACATGATGTCGGGCTTGGTGGTGACAACTGTCTCCAGCGTGAGCGAGACGGTCGCGTCGCCACTGTCGTCCGCCAGCGGGGACTTGATCCCGAGCAGGGCCAGCACGCCGGGGGTGTAGGCCTTCGGTGGGAACCCGGTGAACTCCTTGTCGGACGACACCGCGAACAACGCCGTGCGGGTCTCACCGGACTTCGCCTTGGCCTTCAGATCGGTCAGGATCTTGTCGTGCTCGGTCAGCCGGGTCTTCATCTCGTCACACTTGTTCAGCGCGATCGCCGCGGACATCTCGCTGTCCATCACCTGCTGGTAGTTGCCGTTGAGGCTGGCGTAGGCGACGGTCGGCGCGATCTTCGCCAGTTGGGCGTAGATCGCCTTGTGCCGGCCGCTGTCGGCCAGGATCAGGTCGGGCTTGAGTGCGGTGATCACCTGGATGTTCGGCGTCGCCCGCAGGCCGACCGACTTGTACTCGCCGACCTTGTCACGCAGGCCGGGGATGATCCGCTCCGGCTTGTCGTCGTCGGCTACCCCGGCCGGCGCCAGGCCGACCGCGACCAGCGCGTCGACGAAGGAGAACTCCAGCGCAACCACCCGCTTCGGGTCGCCGGTGACAGTGGTGGTGCCGAGGTCGTGCTTGATCGTCCTGGTGGCCTTGCCGCACTGCTCGAGATTGACATCCGAGCTGATCCCCTGTGCGGCCGCGGACCGGTTGGCGTTCGGCGCGTCGCCGGTGGCCGGCGACGCGGACGTGCCGCCGCATCCGGCCAGGCCGACCGCCGCGACGGTCAAGGTGAGGACGGCGATCGACCGCCGCGGCCTCGAAGCGGTGTTGGACATGGCAATCACTCCTGGTGTCGAAGATGCGTTACAGGGGTGGGGCGGCGAATCTGGGGCCGGGACCGCAGCAGTCCGGCGAAGAAGTCCCGGACGGCCGGAAGGATCAGTGAGCCGCGGTGGGCGACTCCGGGGACGAGTTCGAACCGGACGTCGATGCCCTGGGCAAGGAAGTCGCGCTCGAGTGTGCGGAGCCGCTCGATCCGGGTACTACCGGTCTTCTCGGCGCCGTCCATCCAGTTGGACTCGCCGGGGTTGTCGATCTCCCAGGTCTCGACGTCGTTGTCGCCGACAACCATCAGGATCGGCACGCGGCGCAGCGAGTCGAGGTCGACCGCACGACCGAAGCGCTGCTGGAGATCCTTGGTGCCGAGCCACCAGGGAAGACTGTCGTCGAGCTGGGTGATCCGGCCGGGAGCACCGATCGACACTCCGGCCAGGCGATCGGGATGGAGATAGAGGAAGCGATGGGCGAACTGACCGCCGCCGGAGAATCCGTGCAGATAGAACACGTCCGGGTCGACCGGGTACCGCCGGCCGACCTCGTCGACCATGGCGAGCAACGCTTGGTCGTACCGGATGCCCTGGTACTCGATGAACTTGAAGTTGTGCAGATCCTCCGGATCGATGATCCCGGCGGGGAACAGCGGCGCGAGTACGACGATCTGGTGCTCTTCGGCGAACGCGGCCATGTGGTCGCGGTACAACGAGGCGTTGCGCTCGGTGCCGTGCTGCATGACGAGCAGCGGGGCCCGGTCGGTGCCCAGGGTCTGCGGCACGTAGAGGCAGTAGCCGAGCCGCTGGTCGTACTGCGAGGCGAAGATCGGGGTCTTGCCCCGCGCGAAGTGGGCCGAGGTCGGCTCGGCGGGCTGCCCGGTCATGGCCGGAGTTCGTCGTACAGGTTGAACGGGACCAGTTCGTACTTGTTCTCGCACGGAGATCCCGCGGCCACGTAGTACTCGCCGGTGGTGAGATCGACGCAACTGGACAAGGTGGTGGACCACTGCTCGACGGCGGGAAGCCGCTCGTCCGGGTGGGCGCAGAGCGAGTCCGGGTAGCCGAGGTGGTCCGACATCGCTGTGTGGATTGCGTTCCGGACGTCGTCCGGCATGGCCCCCTCTGCTGCCTTCACCAGGCCCCGACGAGCGCGTGGTACCCGGATCAGTGAGTCGGGGGAGATCAGTCGCCCGGTGCTGCCGACCTCCGTCGGATTGAGGACCTGGTAATGGTTGCCGTGCACAATCAGCCCGTTCTCGCCGTACTCCCAGCCGTGTCCGCCTGGAGTGGTCTCGATGTCGATCGAGAAACCGTCGCGATGGGTGAGCAGGGCGTTGCTGGCGATGTGGGCCTCGGTCGAGGTGAGGATCTTGACCGCGTCGGCGATGTTCGCGGCGTCGAGCACCGCGCGGCGGATGACCGTCTGAGGCATCCCGACCGAGTCGTCGAAGCGCCCGCCCAGGCCGTTCGCGTTCAGTGCGAGGCCGTCGGAGTTCGCGCCGTGCCGGCCGATCTGCCCGGCCTCGACCTGCAGGATCAGCGTCGGCTTCGGTGGCTGCACGACCCGGAGGACGACGACGGATCCGCGGACCGCTTCGCGCCAGTCCCAGTTCTGGCCGGCGTACACGTGCCCGTCGCCGGCCGCTCCGTCGATCAGGGAGAACGACGTACAGCCGTCGACGTCCTCGCGGACCGGGGACTCGGGGAACCAGTTGTCGTAGATGATCTCGCCGCGACAGTTGAGGGCGACGATCTCGGGCAGCGTGACGCCGGCGCCGTCGGCGATCCCGGCCATCTCTGCCAGCAACTCGGGGTGGTCCCGCTCGACGAGACGCTGCCACGGCCGGGTGTGATCGAGCACCTGATCCCAGGACAGACCGGTCTGGTGCGCGAAGCCCTCGCGGTAGTACGCAATCGCGTCGGCGATCAGATCCGCGGCGGCACTCCCGTACTGACGGCCACGTTCCTGGGCGGACGGGCTCGCGATCTCGATGACTCGGAGACTCGGCACACGCGCTCCTCAGCTGAACACTCTTGGCTAGAAAGAGAACATTGACGCAATACTGTAACGGCTATTACGGTCCTGTCCAGACCTTGCGCACAACGGACCTGTAATCCAGGTGAGGAGCCACAGCGGATGACCACTCCACCGCCCACACTCGAGCCAGTCGACCTGATCCTGTACGGCGGGATCGTCTGGACCGCCGATCCGCACCACCCGCTCGCCTCCGCGATCGCGGTCACGGGGGACCGCATCGCCCGCGTCGGCGGGGACCCCGAGATCCTGCCCCTGGCGAGCGAGGGCACAGAGTTGGTCGACCTCGCCGGACGGATGGTGTGCCCGGGCTTCAACGATGCGCACACGCACTTCGAGAACGCCGTCGACTGGCATTTCCAGGTCGCACTGACCGACGTCAACGACCAGGTTCGGCTCGAGGAACGCGTCGCGGCCACGGCTGCGCGATTGACGCCCGGCGTCTGGATCACCGGGGGAGATCTCGGTGACTTCGCCTCCACCCGGGAGGAGGCCGTCACGCTGATCGAGCCGGACCTGGCCGCGATCGATGCACTGACGCCCGGCAACCCACTGCTTATCCGCCGTGCCGACCACCAGTACTTCGCCAATTCCAAGGCACTCGAGGTCGCGAACATCGATCGCGAGACGCCGGACCCGCGCGGTGGCAGGTTCGGCCGGGACGCCGACGGCGAACTCACCGGCATGCTCTACGGACAGGCCGGTGAGTTCCTGCACCGGCTGGTCACCCCGATGTCGCTGGAGCAGAAGCTGCTCGGTGCGCGCGGCGTGATGGCAGGGCTGAACGCGGTCGGGATCACCTCTGTCCACGACATCGCGCGGCTGCCGTCGGTGACCGACGAGACGATCCCGCCCGTCTACCTCGAGCGCAGCTTCTCGAATGCGCAGATCTTCCAGACCCTCGCGGACCGCGGTGAGCTGTCCGTCCGCGTCTACGCCTTCCTCCCGCTCGACACCCATGACCGGCTGCCCGGTCACGGCGTCACGCCGAAGACCGGTGACGACTGGCTGCGCTTCGGGGCCCTGAAGATCTTCGTCGACAGCGGTGCGATGCTTGCGCCATTCGACCTCGCGGGCGCATCAGGTACCGGCCTCACCGACAGCTGGTCGTACCGCTTCGTCGGCGAGGAACGCCTGGCCGAGCTCGTACTGGCGGGTGACGCGGCGGGTTTCGACATCGGCGTCCACGTCCAGGGCGATCGCGGCTGCCGGATCGCGATCGACGCGTTCGAACGGGCGGCGCTCCTGAATGGCCCGCGCGACCGGCGGCACCGGCTCATTCACGCCTGGCACCTGGCAGCCGACGACTTTGCTCGCGCCGGCGAGCTGGGACTGATCGCCGACGTGACGTCGGACCAACTCCTGCATTACTCCGCGAACCTCGACCAGGCGCTCGGCCTCGCCCGCTCCGCGAACGCGTTCGCCTGGCGCCGGATGATCGACAGCGACATCACCGTCAACCTGGTCTCGGACCTCCCCGGAGCGTTCAACAAGTCGCACGTCGCCGAGATCAATCCCCTCCGCAACATGTACGCCGCGATCACCCGCAAGGCCGGCGATTCAGCGCAGAGCGAGCCGTTCCACCCCGACCAGGCGATCACTGTAGACGAGGCGCTGCTCGCGTACACCGCCAACCCCGCCTACTCGTCGCACGAGGAGGACGTGAAGGGAAGCATCACCCCGGGCAAACTCGCCGACCTCGTCGTGCTCAGCGAGGACATCCGTGCCGGCGCTCCCGAGGTTCTGCTCAGGGCGAGCGTCGAGCGCACGTACCTCGGCGGCCGCCTGGTCCACGCCGTCACTGACCACGGCGCCGGTACGACGGTCAGCGTGCGAGAGCCGTGATGTCTGTCGAGGCCACCACGTCGACCAGGAGTCGCTCGTTGGACTCGGCGTGCTCCAGGACCAGGCGGCCGGCTTCGGCGGCATCGCGGCGCACGAACGCCTGACAGATGGCCCGGTGCTCGTCGAGCGCCTCGGCGGGCCGATGGGTCGACTCCCGGTAGGTCGTCTCCAGGATCGACAGCGCGAAGCGCATCTCGACCGCGATGTCGGCGAAGAAGTCGTCGACCCGGGTGCTGCCGATCAGGCCGACCACCGCCTGGTGGAACTCCAGATCGCGCTGCACGATCGCCTGGGCACGGCCGGAGGTCGTCGCCTCAGCGAGTTGGTCGAAGGCCTCGGTCAGCCGCTGCAGCTGTGCATCGGTCAGCGTGGCAGCCAGCGCCGCGGCGCTGCTCTCCAGCGTCTTCCGGACGCGGTAGAGGTCGTGGATGTCCGCCTCGGTGAACAACACGACTCGCGAGCCCTTGTGCCGGTAGTGCCGCACGATCCGCTCCCGCGCCAGAATGCCGAGCGCATCCCGGACGGTCCGGCGGGAGACGTCGAACTGCGCTGACAGGCCTTCCTCGCGCAGTTGCTCGCCCGGCTTCAGCCGGCCGTCCATGATCGTCTCGCGAAGCAGGGCCGCAACTTCCTCGGCGGTCGTACCGCGATTCAGCATCGAGACTCGTCCGTCGACCGGCATGCGGCTTCCCCTCTCACCTGCGCAAAGCTCCAGCGCACTCTATCGCGCACCACAACCATGGTAGCATTGGTGCATTGTTCACCAATCGTGTGGGGCGTGATGAGCACTGTCCAGTCCAGGTCTCCCGTGGCGCAATGGAGCCAAGCGAGCATCGCCGAAGTTCTCGCCCAGGAGTTCGGTCTCCGGGCGGTCGCACAGTCGCCGTTGGGTGGCGAAGTCGATCAGAACGTGGCTGTCGATCTCTCCGACGGATCCCGCGTCGTCGTCAAGATCTCCTCGCCCGGAGCCGATGCCGACGAGATCCGCTGGCGGCACGGCCTGCAAGCGCTGGCCGGCCGGCCGGGTGTCCTCGGGTCGGTGCACGTCGCCACGGCAGTTGCCGCGTGCAACGGAGATACCGCCGTTGCGATCGACCGCGACGGGACGCGCCGGATCGTCACAGTTCAGTCGTGGCTGGCCGGTCGGACCTTGTCCGAGCTGAACAGTCATTCCCAACAGCTCAGGGGCGAACTCGGCCTGACCGCCGCTCGCATGGTCCAGGCGCTCGCGCCGGCCACCAGATTGCCCGGGGCAACGACTCATCACTGGGATGTGCTGCGGTCGCCGGAGGCGATTGCCGACGGCATCGATGCGGTCGAGGACCCGACCCGGCAGTCCCAGGTCCGGCGGATCGTCGGGTGGTTCGACCGGGCGATGGACAGTCACCGTGCCGGGCTTCCGAAGTCGGTCGTCCACCAGGATCTCAACGACTTCAACGTGCTGGCCCGGCCGGGGACAGACGGTCGCCACCATGTGCACGCCGTACTGGACTTCGCCGACGCGCTGTACACCGTGCGGATCGGCGAATTGGCCGTGGCGGTCGCCTATTCGATGCTGCGCACGGCGAATCCGCTGAGCGCGGCCGCGGCCGTGATCCGCGGGTACGCCGCGGAGTTCGAGCTCACCGAGGACGAGCTCTCCGTGCTCTACCCGCTGGCCGCGACCAGGTTGTGCGTCAACGCCGTCACGTGGACGAAGCGTTGTGCGGACAGCGGTACGTCGTACGGCCACGAGCGGATGAAGCACACCTGGCCGGCGATCGCTCTCCTCGCGGCAACCCCACCGGAGGTCGGCGAATTCGTCGTTCGCTCGGCGGCCGGCGCTCCGGTCGAACCGGGGAGGCCGGTGCCGGGTGCCGGCGGTCGATGGTTGGTGCCTGGCCTGGACCTCGTGCCCTTCGCACCCGCGCACGAACCGGTCGGTCGTGATCACCACGCCCGGCTGGGCCGTCATCTGCAGGCCGATGCCGGCACAGTCGTGCGGCGAACGACCGCGTCGGGTGAGGCGGCAACGCTCAGGCTCGGCGTGGAGATTGCGGCTTCACGGCCGTTTCAGGTCGTCGCGCCCCATGCCGCGGTCGTGGAGGAGCGTGATACGCCGTACCTGATCCTGCGACACGAGGGCGCGGAGACGATCTGGTCCCGATGGACCGGACTCGACTCATCGCTGTCGGCCGGCGCCTCCGTGGCCGCGGGTGACCCGATCGGTGACGCGCGGGCAACCCTCCGCGTAGCGATCTTTCGTTCCCACGAGACAGCACGCGTCAGTGGGAGGCAGTTGGTCGCGCCCTCCGAGGCGCCTGCGTGGGCGATCGTCTCGCCCGATCCGTCGGAGTTCCTCGGACTCGGTGCCCGGCCGGGCGGCGCCACGGACTGGACGGCCGACAAGGTGCTGGCGACGAGGAACGTGCGGTTCGCCCGGTCGCAACGCTCGTACTACGACCGGCCGATGAATCTCGTCGGCGGGCGGGGCGCCTGGCTGTACGACGAGTTCGGCCGCGGCTACCTCGACGCGATGAACAACGTCAGCCACGTCGGCCACGGCAATCCCCGCGTCGTCGAGGCCGCGACCGCGCAACTGTGGCGGCTCAACACGAACAGCCGGTTCCTCTACCCGGGCATCGCCGAGTACGCCGAACGGCTGACCGCGTTGCTGCCCGATCCACTGGAGGTCGTGTTCCTGGTCTGCAGCGGGAGCGAGGCCAACGACCTGGCCGTCCGGATCGCGCGCACGGTCACCGGGCGCTCGGACGTCCTGGTGGTCGACGGGGCCTATCACGGCAACACCTCGGTGATCACCGGGCTCAGCCCGAACCGCTACAAGGGCCCGGGAGGCACCGGTCCCGATCCAACCACCCACGAGGTACAGCAACCCAACCGCTATCGCGGCCCCTTCGGGTACGACGATCCGGACGCGGGCAGCAAGTACGCCGCCGACGTCCAGCGGCAGGTCGATCGGCTCACCGCGCTGGGTACGCCGCCGGCTGCCTTCATCGCGGAATCGGCGATGGGCACGGCCGGCAGCATCTTCTATCCGGATGGCTACCTCGAACGGGCACACGCCTCCGTCCGGTCCGCCGGTGCCCTCTGCATCGCCGACGAGGTCCAGGTCGGTTTCGGTCGCTTCGGTGACGTGTTCTGGGGATTCCAGAGCCAAGGTGTTGTTCCGGACATCGTCACGATGGGCAAGCCGATCGGCAACGGGCATCCGATGGCGGCCGTCGTCACAACCCGGGAGATCGCCGACGCCTTCGACACCGGGATGAGGTACTTCAACACCTTTGGCGGCAATCCGGTGTCGTGTGCGATTGGGACCGCCGTACTCGACGAGATCTCCGAGGGAGGCTTGCAGGCCCACGCGGCTGAGACCGGGCGGATCTTCAAGGACAGGCTCGACGAGCTCGCCGGGCGGCACGAGTTGATCGGGGACGTACGCGCCCACGGCATGTATCTGGGCATCGAGCTCGTCCGTGATCGGGTGACCAAGGAGCCGGCGGCACGGGAGGCGCTGGTGCTCAGCGAGCTGATGAAGGACGAGGGGATGCTGGTCTATCCGGCGGGATCGGCCGGCAACGTGCTGAAGATCAAGCCACCGCTCGCCTTCACGCCGGCCGACGCCGAACTGTTCACCGAGGTCCTCGACGAGGTACTGACCCGGGACTGGTGATCGGGGTTCCGCACGGTCGTGGCAGCTTTACCACCCTTCGGTGAGAACGCGGTCAAGTGTGTCGGCGAAGAAATCGGCGTCGGGGATCGTGATGCCCAGTGGCGGCTTGATCTTCAGTACACACAGGCGATCCGACGTCGGCTGCATGATCACGCCGAGCCGGCGCATCCGCTCGCAGATCGCTGCGGTCTCCGCCGGTGCGGGCTCCAGCGTTGTGCGATCGCGGACGAGTTCGACACCGACGTACAGCCCCATCCCGTGCACGGCGCCGATGATCGGATGGCGGTCGGCGAGCTCCAGCAGTCGCGCCCGCAGATGGTCACCCACCACGCGCGCATTCTCCTGCAGTTGTTCGTCGCGAAGTACGTCGAGAACCGTCACGCCGGCGACACAACTGACCGGACTGCCGCCGGCCGACGAGAAGAAGTAACCCTGGCTGCGGTAGCCCGCCGCGATCCCGGCCGTCGTGATGACCGCACCGAGCGGATGCCCGTTGCCCATCGCCTTCGCCACCGTGACGATGTCCGGGACGACGCCTTGTTGCTCGAAGCCCCAGAAATGGTCGCCCAGGCGGCCGTATCCGACCTGGACCTCGTCGGCGATGCACAGGCCGCCGGCCCGCCGTACCGCAGCGTAGATCTCTTGGAGATAGCCGTCCGGGAGAGCCATGCCGCCGGCGTTGCCGTAGAACGACTCGGACAGGAACGCAGCGGGCGGGCGGCCGGCCTCGCTCAGCTCGTTGATGTAGGCAGCGGCATCCTCGCCGTACCTGTATGCGTCGGCTCCTCGGTACTGCCCGCGATAGGCGTTCGGTGCGGCGACCGTGTGGACCCACGAGGGCCGCGAATCGAGGGCGTTGGGATTGTCGGCGACCGACGTCGAGATGGCATCGGTGGCGTCGGACCAACCGTGGTAGGCCTCTCGGACCGCAACGATGTCACGCCGTCCGGTGTTGGCCCAGGCGAGCCGGAGGGCGAGGTCGTCGGCCTCGGTGCCGCTGTTGACCAGGAAGACCGTGTCCAAGGGGTCGGGCAGTAGCGCTGCCAGGCGCTCGGAGAACTCGACGACCGCGCGATAGTGGAAACGCGAGTTGGTGTTGAGCAGACGCCACTGCCGTTCGATCGCCGCGGCGAGGCGCGGATGCCCGTGGCCGAGGATCGACACGTTGTTGACCATGTCGAGGTACGACCGGCCATCGGTGTCGAACAGGTGGTTCCGCCAGCCGCGCTCGATCTGCGGCGGCTCCCGGAAGTAGTGCTCCTGGACCGGAGCGAACGCGGTATCGCGGCGATCCAGCAATGCCTCGCGATCGGTGGCCAGGGGAGTGCGGACCCCGGCCGGATCGATCAGGCCAGTCGGGTCCGGGCACGACTCTGCCCACGCGTCGGCCAGACTTGCCGGAACGAAGAACGGCGGCTGAGCGTCGAGGTCGCTGACCTGCACCCACAGCGCGGCCCCCGATGCCAGCCGACCGAGTACATCGCCGGTCTCGACAGCGCCTTCAGCAGTAACGTCCGCACCGCTGAGCCACAAGGTCACACCGTCCGGGCCCGTGAGCGCCGCGGTGTCGCCCTGCCGCTGCACTACCCCGGGCCACGGCGCCCGGATCTCCAGCTCTCGTCCTGCGAACACCTCGACGCCAAGACCGATGGAAGCCGGAGCCTCGAACGAGTTCAGCCGAGTACGCGTCAACCGCGGCTGGAGGAACGGAACAGCCACGGCCGCCGATCCGGCCCGCTTGATCGCCGCCGCAGCCGCGGCGGCCTCCGCGCCGTCGAGCAGGAAGCGTCCGTCGTGCAGGTCGGCACTCGTCGCCGACAGATCCAGCTGAGCCGGAACGACGGGCTGGTCGTCGATCCACAGCAGGGCGGAGCCGTCGGCGGTCCGGTGCTCCTTCCGGGGTCGCACCGAGGCGCGGATCAGTTCGGTCAGGACCTCGAGCGGAACCGAGATCGCCCGCTCGAAGATGCGCCACTCGCGCGCGAGGTTCTCCGTCGCGTACCGGTTGTCGCGGTCGACTTGCGTCTGCTGCTGACCACTCACCATCAGCGCGGCGGCCCGCAGTACGACGAGCGGCCCGAGCGCCGCGAGTCCGTCGTCGGAGATCGGCCGGATCCGGTCGTACGCGACGATCGCCGGGAGCATCGTCGACGGATCGGAGGAGTAGTGCAGCAGCGACGTACAGGTCACCGCGAGTTCGGCGATCGACCAGCTCTCCGTGAGGTCGCCGAAGTCGATGACGCCGACCGGCCGGCGACGCCCGTCGGCGTCGACGGTGGCGATCACGTTGTCGTCGGTCAGGTCGCCGTGGATGGCCTGTAGTGGCAGGTTTCCGGCGTACGGCGCGAGCGCCTTGGCGGCCGTCCTCGCCGCGGCGCGGGCGGCGTCCGGTCCGCCGGGCACGGTCACGAAGTCGGCCAGTCGTGCCACCACCTCGGCCGCGTTCCGGAGATCCCATTGGAGCGAGCGGGGCGGGACCTCGCCGGCGAAGCCGGCCAACGCGCGTGAGGTGCGAGCGGCGAGATCGCCCAGGGCAGCGACCACCTCGGGCGCGAGGTAGCTGCTGTTGCTCAGGACGTCGCCGGGCACGAAGGTCACCAGCCGCGCGTACGTCGGCCGGCCGCCGAGCGTGACGCGCTGCACGGTCGAGCCGTCGGCCCCGGGGACCGCCACGGGGACCTGAATGTCAGGCTCGCGCTGGGCGACCTGGGCGGCTGCGAGATCCTGCGCTGCCAGATCCTCGCGCGTGAAGGCGGCGTTGGACACCTTCAGGACGTACTTGGTGGCCGCCGCGCCGACGAGGAAGTTCGCATCCTGCTGGCTGCCGAGTTCGGTGACCTCGCCCTCGATGCCGTACGTCTCCCGCACGTACTCCAGCGCCTGGGCCACGGTGATCTCCGGTGCGGGGAGGGCCGCTTCCTCGAAGAAGTTGAAGGACTGGGTCATGCACGTTCCTCCGCGATCGAGTTGCCGCCGTCGACAATGACGCACTGGCCGGTGAGATAGGACGAGGACGGTGAACACAGATAGGCGATGAGGCCCGCGACTTCCTCCGGGGTACCGCTCCGGCCGACCGGGGTCCGGAGCCCCTGCCGGTGCTCGTCCGGCGTCTGTGAGTCGGTGGCGATCCACCCTGGGGCCACTGCGTTGACCGTGACCCCAGCGACCGCGGAGTCGAGCGCGAGTCCTCGGACCAGCCCGACCACGCCGGCCTTGGCGGCGCAGTACGCGACCTCGCCGCGCATGCCCATGGCCGGTCCGGTGAGGCTGGCGACCATCACCAGGCGCCCGGCGCCGGACTCCTCGAGCGCCGGCATGACGGCGCGGGCGAAGAGGAAGGCCGAGTCCAGGTTGCGTGACAGGCTCGCCCGCCACGTCTCGAACGACAGCTGCCCGACTGCTCCCGACTCCGGCTCCGGACGAGTGGTCGAGGTCATGCCCGCACAGTTGACGGCGATGTCGAGCCGGCCGAACCGGGACGTGGCGGCTCGGACAAGGACCCTGGCGGTGTGGTCCCGGGTCAGATCACCGGAGATGGCAAGGGTGCCGGTGGGGAGTTCGGCTGCGCGCTGGTGGACCCGGTCGCCGGTCGCCGAGATGACGAGCGACGCACCACGGGCGCTCAGTGCCCTCGCCACCGCGAAGCCGATGCCACGTGGTCCGCCGACCCCAGTCACCACCGCGGCTCGGCCCGCCAGGTCGAGGTCGCCCACGCACCGCCACCTTCCTATGATTGGTGACCAATGTAGCAGCTACGGAATTGGTGAGCAATCGTGGGTTACAGCGGTGGGACGAGGTCAGAAACCGAGTCGCCGGCGGAGGGCCGTGAGCTGCTCGGACGCCTCGACAGACCGGGAGGCCTCCAGGGTCGCGACGCCTTGCGCCAGCACGTCCCCGACGACGATCGAGGTCAGCGGTTCGCCGGTCAGGCCGGTGGGCGTCGTCGGGGAGTGGAGCGTGACTGTCACCTCGTGGGCGAGCTTGCTGCTCGGGTCTTCGGTCACCAGTACGGTCGCGGCCCCGACCTCTCGGGCGCGGTCGAGCAGGACTTCGACCTCGACGACCGAGCGGCCGGGCGCGAAAAGGACGACCACGTCACCCGGGCCGATCGCGAGGAGGTCGTCGGCGAGCCGGAAGCCCCCGGCATGGAGGGCCGTCACCCGGAGCCCCACCCGCCGCAGAACCAGGGCCAGATGATCCGCGGCCACGAACGAGGCACCGAAGCCGTACGTCAGTGTGTGCTTGGCATCGAGCAGTAGCTGCACGGCGTGCTGGTAGGTGTCGAGGGAGAATGTCGGCTGCATCAGCTCGAGCCGGTCCAACGACTCCGCCAGCACCTGGTGCCAGACGCTCTCGAGATCCCCACCGGTCGACTCGACCCGCTGGCGGGCGCGGACCGCCGGTCGGTTCGCCTGCGTGAACGGCGCCGCGATCTTCGCCTTCAGCTCCGCCAGGCCGGAGTACCCGAGCGCCTGGATGGTGCGGATGACCGTCGCGTTGCTGGTCTTGGTCTCGGCGCCGAGGTCGGCCGCCGACAGGAAGAGCAGTTCCTCCGCCGGCCGCTCGGCCAGCGACCGGCTGACTGCCCGCGCGGCCGGCGAGAAGCCTTCCCAGCGCTCCCGGATCCGCGACCGCAGGTCGGCGATCACGTCTGCCTGGGTCGCAGCGGTGACGGCGTTCGTGGAAGCATCGCGAGGCTCATCCATGTCATGGATGGTACGAGTCGGAGCCACCCTGCGCGGCGGCCGACGTTCGGGAGAGTCGCCGACGACATCGCGATCGCTTATGTTCGTTCGCCGGCGGGGGTCAGGCGCAGGACGCGGGCTGAGGGCTCGAGGGTGTTGGTGGTGATGCTGAGTCCGTCGTCGGTCCAGGTGTAGGTCCAGTCGCCGAGGTCAGTGGGGAAGTGGGGGGCAATGCTCGAGGGTGGGATCGGGAGGGTGATGGCGGACGGGCCGGGACCGCGGTGCCACAGAGTCAGATAGGAGGTGTCGGGGCCGTTGAGTGCAAGGGCGATCCACTCATCGGTCCAGGCCGGGAGTCCGAGTGGCCATGCGGGGACGAGTGTGTGCAGATCGCCAAGTACGGCGCGATGGGCGGTCAGGGCGGACTGGACGAGGTCGAGCTCGGCCGGTGTCATGCGGTTGAGGTGACCTGTCAGGTAGAGGCGGCCGGGGATGCCGTTGACGAGGGCGAAGGTGAACTCCTCGCGGGTGGTGCCGGTGATCGGGTAGGCCCAGTGGCCGGCTTGTTCGGGGCGTACGGCGGCGGGGGCGGCGGCGGTGATCGGTGCGTAGAGCAACGGATGTTCCTGGTCGGACGTCGACTGCAGATGAAGGCGGGACAGCATGGCGTAGTCCATCCGCATCGCGCCCGAGGCGCAGTTCTCGATCAGCAGGTCCGGGTGGCGTGTGTGGAGGCCGTCGAGCCAGTCGAGCAGCGCCCGTTGGTGTTCGAGCAGTCCATGGCCGAGCGACGTACCGCCCTTGTCGGTGCCTGGGCCGGTCATCGTGTTGTTGTCGAACTTGAAGAAGCCGATGCCGAAGTCGGACACCAAGCGGTCGACCGTGTCGTCGAGATGCTTGCGGGCGGCTGTGCTGCGGAGGTCGAGCAGGTAGCGACCGGACTCGGCGACCCTAACGCCGCGGCGGGTGAGGAAGGCTTCGTCGGGGAGTTCGCGTGCGATCGGTGAGCGGACGCCGATCACCTCGGGTTCGAGCCAGAGGCCTGGGACCATGCCGCGTTGGTGGATCCGGTCGATCACCTCGGCAAGCCCCTTCGGGAAGCGAGTCGTTGACGGTTGCCATGCGCCGACGGTGTTCCACCAGTCGCCGTCGGCGTACCAGCCGGCGTCGATGCAGAAGTAGTCCGCCCCGACGTCCGCGGCCGCGTCGATCAGCGGCAGGAGTTTCTCTGTCGTCGGGTCGCCGACGAGGGTGTTCATGTAGTCGTTGAAGATCACCGGCATCCGGTCGTCGATCGGACGCCGGTTCCGTACGGCGCGGCGTTGCCGGGTGAGTGCGGCGAACACACTGTCTCGATCCGTTCCGGCGACGAGTGAGACGGGCACCGTCGTGAACGGCTTGTCGGCTGTGAGCTCGACACTCCATTGATGTTCCTGGTCGGTGGGGCCGCTGAGCAGCAAGTAGCCGCCACGCCGGGTCTCGCCGATCTCGTAGTGCCACGGCCCGTTGTGCTCGATCTGCCAGCCGAGGGCGTACGGCGTACCCGACTCGACCAGGACACCGACGGGCAGCCGCTCTCCGCTCGACCATGAGCCGGTGTTGGTCACCGCATCACGGCTTCGGGCGACGTGATGATGCGGATCGCGGACGATGTTCGCCAGAGCCTCAGCGCGCAGTGGTCGGCTTGACCACCGGTTCTCCGCCATCCAGCTGTTGGCGGCGGAATACAGCTCGGCGTCGATCGACGCCAGGCCGACGACCAGCGACGACAGGAAGGTGAGCTCGAGCGTGCCCGGGCCGGTCATCGAGGCTTCGGACCAGGCGCGCACGCCGGTGTGGGCTTCGAACACAGTCGTGACGCGCAGACCCGTGGTGGGCTCCTCCTGGATGATCCGCAACGTGCCGTCGCCTTCTTCGTGACGGACGTAGCCCAACTGTTGGCCGAGACTGGTGTCGACGTGCCGGTTGGTGCTCGGCGAGAGTCCGTGCCCGACGGCAGACACCTCGACCAACGGCTGGCTCGGAACTAGATCATCGCGGTCTGGCCGGGAGGCTTCGCGGACGCCGATCAGTCGCACCGGACCGTTGTCGAGAGCGAAGGTCAGTGTGAGCTCAGGGCTGCTCCAGCGCAGGAGATTCATCCACAGGTCTCGTTTCGTCGTCGGTTCGGCGGCGGGTCTCGAGGAGGTAGTCCTCGACCGTGAACAGGTGGGCTGCCATCCGGATCCGGGCCCGATCGGGGTCGTGCGCCGTCAGCGCGGCGAGGATCGAGAGGTGTTCCCCGTGGGCGGTCTCGTCGGCGCCCGGTTGGGTGATCGATCGGCGCAGCCGGTCGCGCATCGTTCGTCCACCCAGCGCGTTGATCAGTGCCGCCAGCACCGGGTTGTCGGCCGCGTCCGCGATGATGCGGTGGAAGGCGATGTCGTTCTCGATCACCGTCTCGTGATTGGGTTCGTCGTGCCTCAGTTCGGCCTCGTTGTTGCGCAACAGTTCGGCCGCGGCCTCGAGGTCGGCCGGCGCGATCTGTTGCGCCGCGAGGGCAGCCGCCTCGGTCTCGAGGACCCGTCGTACCGCGTGCAGATGGTGCGTTCCGCTGCCGTCCTGCAGGTCGACGACGAATCCGATCGGTGCGAGCAGCATCGACGGATCGAGCTTGGTGACGTAGGTGCCGTCGCCTTGCCGGGTCTCGAGAACTCCCATCATCGACAGCGCGCGGACCCCCTCGCGCAGCGGGTTTCTGGACACGCCGAGTGCCGTGGCGAGGTCCTTCTCGACCGGAAGCCGGTCGCCGGACCGGAGCCGGCCGTCGATGATCATCTGCCGGATGCCCTCGATGACGACATCGGTCTGGGAGGTGCCGGGTGTACGAGCTTTCTCGACCACCTTGCCGGGGGTCATGGTCGTGGGTCTCGTTCCGTGCCGGCCGACCAGTAGACGCCGTCCGGGAACCGATAGGTCTGAAGTGACTCCCTGTGCATCTCGGCACTGTAACCGGGCGCGGCCGGAAGCACGTACGCACCGTCGCGGATCACACAGGGGTCGACGAAGTGTTCGTGCAGGTGGTCGACGTACTCGGTGACGCGGCGGTCGAGGCTGCCCGATACGGCCACGTAGTCGAAGATCGCGAGGTGCTGGACGAGTTCGCACAGACCGACGCCACCCGCGTGTGGGCAGACCGGCACGTCGAACAACGCGGCGAGAAGGTAGACCGCGAGTACTTCGTTGACGCTGCCGAGGCGGGCTGCGTCGAGCTGGCAGTAGTCGATGGCGCCGGCCTGGAACATCTGCTTGAAGAGCACCCGGTTCATCCCGTGCTCGCCGGTGGCGACGCCGATGGGCGCGACGGCCTTGCGGATCGCGGCGTGACCGAGGATGTCGTCGGGACTGGTCGGTTCCTCGATCCACAGCGGGTCGAACTCGGCCAGCGCCTTGACCCATTCGATCGCCTGCGGCACGTCCCACACCTGGTTCGCGTCGATCATCAGGTGACCGTCCGGCCCGAGGACCTCGCGGGCGATGCCGCAGCGCCGGATGTCGTCGTCCAGATCGGCGCCCACCTTGAGTTTGACGTGTTTGTAGCCTGCGGCAACGGCTTCCTCGCAGAGCCTGCGCAGCTTGGCGTCGGAGTATCCGAGCCATCCGGCGGAGGTGGTGTAGCACGGGTAGCCCGATGCCTCGAGTTCCTCGATTCGTTGCTTGCGGCCCGATTCTTGCTGCTTCAGCAGGGTGACCGCTTGCTCCGGTGTCAGTACGTCGGTGAGATACCGCAGGTCCGCGGCCTCGACGAGTTGTTCGGGCGACATGCCGGACAGCAGACGCCACAGTGGTACGCCGGCCCGTCGGGCGGCCAGATCCCACACCGCGTTCATGACCGCGGCCAGGGCCAGATGGATGATTCCCTTGTCCGGACCGAGCCATCGCAACTGACTGTCCGACTGTAGCTCCCGGTAGATCGCGCCGGGGTGTTCGCACAGTTCGTCGACAGACCGGCCGATCAGTGGCTCGGCGCGCTGAGCGGCGGCGGCGACGCACAGGTCGTTGCCACGCCCGATGGTGAAGGTGAAGCCGTGCCCGGCGAGATCCGGGTCCTCGGTGTGCAGGACGACGTACGCCGCGGAGTAGTCGCCGTCCTTGTTCATCGCGTCGGATCCGTCCTGGGTCAGCGAGGTCGGGAAGCGGACGTCGATGACCTCCACCGAGGTGATGCGCGGCATGGCTGGGCCCTCACGATCAGCGATAGATGGGATCTTTCTTCAGCTTTGATGCCGTTCAGTATGGACCAACGTCCGAGCGAGCCGCTACGATCCCGGAAATTCATAGGATTAATACCTCGTCGTCTCGACGGAGGACAGTGGTATGGGCAACCTGGTGGGCTCGAACCGCTCCGGCACGCAGTGGCTGTTCTACGACCGGCCGGCCGCAACGTGGCTGGAGGCATTGCCGCTCGGCAACGGGCGGATCGGTGCGATGTGCTTCGGTGGTATCGGCAGGGATCGGATCGGACTGAACGACGAGACGTTGTGGTCGGGCAGCCCCGAGACCGCTCGGTCGTTGTCGACCCCGCTCGGTGCGACCGGCGCCGACGCCGTACAGGCTGTGCACGACGCGCTGAGGGCGGGCGACATTCGCCGGGCCCACGAGTTGGCCCGCGGTTTTCACTCCGGCTACTCGCAGGCGTACCTGCCGCTGGGCGACCTCCTGCTCGAGGTTCGCGTCGCCGGCGCCACACCTGCTGCCGCCGATAGCGAGCAGTATCGCCGGGAACTTGATCTCGACGCCGCGATGGCCACGGCGGAATTCGAGATCGGGGGAGTCGCGGTTCGGCAAGAGGTCTTCGTCAGCGCGCCGGACGGTGTACTGGTCCACCAAATGAGCGCATCCGAGCCGGTACTCGCGCTGACGTGCCGGCTGGCCTCGCAGTTGCCGTCGCGTCCATACGCAGTCGAGAACGGGCTCGGACTACTCCTGCAGGCTCCAGCCGATGTCGCTCCTCCCCACCGCGACGTGCCGCAGCCGATCCGGTACTCCGACGACGAGGATCGCGGCATGGCAGCCGCCATCGCGTTGCGCACCGCGACCGATGGCGAGATCTCTGCGAGTGGTTCTGAGCTCGCTGTCGAAGGTGCAACAGAAATCAGCCTGATCCTCTCGACCGCTACTGGCTACGACGGTCCGTTCACGGCGCCGGCGCGGACGGCGGAGGAGTGCTGGTTCGCCGCGGATCAGACCGTGCTGGCGGCACTTGAGCGGGAGTACGACGAGCTCGTGACCGATCATCAGAGGGATCACCGGCGGCTGTTTCGTCGTGCATCGCTCGAGCTGGCTGGATCGGCGGAGCATTCGGAGCTGCCGACCGATGTGCGGGTGGCCCGGGCAGTCGAGGTCGAGGACCCTGCCTTGGCTGCGTTGATCTTCAATTACGGCCGCTACCTGATGGTCGCGAGTTCGCGACCAGGTGGTCTGCCGACCAATCTGCAGGGCATCTGGAACGACATCCTGCGGCCGCCGTGGAGTTCGAACTTCACGGTCAACATCAACACCGAGATGAACTACTGGCCGGCGGAGACGACCAACCTGCCGGAGTGCCACGAACCGCTGCTGAGGTATATCGATCAGCTTGCCCAGGCGGGGCGTCGTACGGCTCGCGAGCGGTACGGCTGCGGCGGTTGGACCGCGCACCACAACGCCGACGCTTGGTGCTGGACCCTGCCTGTCGAGGGTGATCCGCGGTGGTCGAACTGGCCGATGGCCGGCGCATGGCTCGCCCGTCATCTATGGGACCACTACGAGTTCACCGGCGATCTGGAGTTCCTCGGCGAGTCGTGGCGCGTACTGCGGGGCGCGGCGGAGTTCTGCCTCGACTGGTTGGTCGAGTTGCCGGACGGCACGCTCGGTACGGCGCCGTCGACGTCGCCGGAGAACGACTACATCGCCGACGATGGACTGCCCGCGTCGGTGACCCGGTCGGCGACCATGGACCTGGCCCTCATCTCGGACCTCTTCCAGCGCGTCGAACAAGCCGCCGAACTGCTCGATGTCGTCGACCCCCTTGTCGCTGAGCTCTCCACCGCCCGCAAGCGACTGCCCGAGCCACCGATCGGTGCCCGAGGACAGTTGCAGGAGTGGGCGGCGGACCTCCCCGAAGAAGCTCCCCATCACCGGCACATGTCGCACCTGGTCGGACTCCATCCGGGCGATGCGATCACGCCGGACCGCACGCCGGTCCTCGCGGCCGCGGCAGCGCGGACGCTGGACTTGCGGGGTGACGAGGCCACCGGCTGGTCGCTCGCGTGGAAGATCAATCTGCGCGCACGCCTTCGCGATGCAGCAGCCGCGCACCGTCTGGTCCGGGCGTTCCTGAGGCCCGCGGACGACACGGCGACGGGGCGACCTGGCAGCGGCGCGGGCGTCTACCCGAACTTGTTCTGTGCTCATCCGCCGTTCCAGATCGACGGGAACTTCGGTGCGACGGCGGGAATCGCCGAGATGCTGCTGCAGAGTCACAGCGGCGAGATCGAATTGCTGCCGGCGCTGCCTGCCGAATGGCCGAGCGGGCGGGTGACGGGCCTGAGGGCTCGCGGCGGAGTCACCGTCGACATTGCGTGGACACCGAGCGGCGTCGAAGCAGTCCTGACCGCTGATCGGGACCAGGAGCGGGTCGTACGCCGCGGCGGCGATCGGATGCCGGTCAGATTGACGGCCGGCGTCGGTCACCGCGTGAGCTCGAGTTGATCGCCGGTTCGGACGAGGAGGTTTCATGGCAACCCTGACAACCATCCGGCCACCGGCCGGTGAGACACCAGCTCGGCCCAGGCGACAGCGGCGGGAGCGCCCCGGGATCAAGGGGCTGCGGCGCAGTCTTCAACGCCACTGGACGCTGTACCTGCTGATGGTCGTGCCGCTGATCTGGTTCGCGGTCTTCAAGTACATCCCGATGTCGAACGCGGTCTTGGCGTTCAAGAGTTTCAACGTGACCAAGGGCATCTGGGGAAGCCCGTGGGTCGGGTGGCAGAACTTCGATCTGTTCTTCCACAACCCGGTGTTCTGGACCCTGGTGAAGAACACCTTCATCCTGTCGGTCTACACCGTCGCGGCCAGCTTCCCGATCGCGATCATCCTCGCGCTGGCACTCAACGAGATCCGCCTCGGCCTGTTCAAGCGAACCGTCCAGCTGGTCACGTACGCGCCGTACTTCATCTCGACCGTGGTGGTCGTGTCGATGACGATCCTGGTGCTGTCGCCGCGCCTCGGAATCGTCAACGAGGGTCTGGGGTTCTTCGGCGTTCCCGCGATCGACTTCCTCGGGAACCCGGACTACTTCCGGCACATCTATGTCTGGTCCGACGTGTGGCAGACCACCGGGTACTCCGCGGTGATCTACCTGGCCGCGTTGTCCGGCATTGATCCGGCGCTGCACGAGTCGGCCAAGATCGACGGTGCCAGCCGGCTGCAGCGGATCCGGCACGTGGATCTGCCGGGCATCATGCCGACGGCGGTGATCATCCTGGTGCTTGCTGTCGGCAACATCATGGCGATCGGCTTCGAGAAGGCGTTCCTGTTCCAGAACCCGTTGAACCTCAGCCAGTCGGAGATCATCGCGACCTACGTTTACAAGACGGGTCTGCTGAACGCGGACTTCAGCGGCGCCACCGCGGTCGGGCTGTTCAACTCGGTGATCAATCTGGTGCTGCTGCTGATGGTCAACATGATCGCCAAGCGGATCACCGGGAACGGACTGTGGTCATGAGCGCTCAGACCGAAGCGAGAACGTTGCCGGGTAAAAGGGGCGAGCGCCGTGCGGCGCGGGAACGCCGGATCCGCGAGCCGCGGACCGACCGGATCTTCCTGATCTGTGTGTATCTGTTGCTGGCGGTGTTCTTCGCAGTCGTTCTGTTGCCGCTGCTGTACATCGTGGCCAGCTCGTTCAGCAGCCCCGAAGCTGTGTCGTCCGGGCGGGTGTTGCTCTGGCCGGTGGACTTCTCACTGCGCGGGTACCACGCGGTCTTCGCCAACCCGCAGGTCGTGCAGGGGTATCTGAACTCGTTGTTCTACACGGTGGTCGGGACGATCGTCAGCGTCACGATGACGATCGCGATCGCCTATCCGATGTCGCGGCGTACGCTCGTCGGGCGCAATGTCGTGATGACGCTGATCCTGTTCACGATGCTGTTCACCGGCGGCCTGATCCCGACGTACCTGGTGGTTCAATCCGCCGGGCTGCTGGACACCCGGTGGGCGCTGATCATCCCGCAGGCGATCGGGGTCTGGCAGGTCATCATCGCCCGCACCTACTTCCGCACGGCGATTCCCGAGGAACTGGTCGAGGCCGCCGAGCTGGACGGATGCGGTGATCTGCGCTTCCTGTGGTCGGTCGTCATCCCGCTGGCCAAGCCGATGATCGCCGTGGTGGCGCTGATGTACGCGATCATGCAGTGGAATTCGTACTTCGACGCCTTGATCTATCTCAAGAACCCGGACTTGTTCCCGCTGCAGCTGGTCCTGCGCAACATCCTCATCCTCAACACGACCGGCGGTGGAGCAGTCGACGCCTCTGTCGTCATCCAGCGCCAGCAAATGGCCGATCTGCTCAAGTACTCGCTGATCGTGGTCGCGAGCGTGCCGGTCCTGCTGATCTATCCGTTCGTCGCGCGCTACTTCACCAAGGGAATCATGATCGGCGCCGTCAAGGGCTGATCCTCCGCATCACCTCGACCCCTGTGAGGGACCTATGTCTGTTCAGTTCAGAAGGAGGAGGCGTGCCGCGATCGCCGGCATCAGTCTCCTGGCACTCGCACTTGCGGCCTGTTCCGGTGGCGGCTCGGACGACGAGCAGGGCAAACCGTTGCCCACGGTCACCGGGAATCCCGCGGTCACCATCGATGTGTTCGCACCGCAGGCGGCCGATTGGAACCTGGCCACGAACGACTTCACGAAGGTGGTGAAGCAGAAGTTCAACCTGACCCTCAAGTGGCAGAACACGACCTTCGACGGTGGGCCGGCCAAGGAGAAGCGCCAGATCTCCCTGGCCAGTGGTGACTATCCGGACCTGTACCTGCTGATCCCGTGGGTCGACCAGTTCACCCAGGCGGATCTCCTCAAGCTGTCCAACCAGGGCGTCGTCGTACCGCTGAATCAGCTGATCGACCAGTACGCGCCGAACATCAAGAAGGCGCTGGACGCCACCCCGGAGTGGAAGGCGATGGCCACCGCGCCGGACGGCAAGATCTACGGTATGCCGCAGTGGGTGGACTGCTTCCACTGCACCTACCAGGACAAGTTGTGGATGAACTCGACGTGGTTGAAGAAACTCGGCCTCGAGCAGCCGAAGACCACCGAGGACATGCGCAAGGTCCTGCAGGCCTTCAAGACCCAGGACCCCAACGGCAACGGCAAAGCCGATGAGATCGCGCTCAGTGCCGACGTGCGGGACGTGCTGATCCCGTACTTCATGAACGCCTTCATCTACGACCCTCAGGGCACCAGCGGCAACAACCAGTCGACGCTGGTCCTCAACGACGGCAAGGTCGACCTCCAGGCGAACAAGGACGGCTGGCGAGAAGGCCTGAAATACCTGAATTCGCTCTACAAGGAAGGCCTGATCGACAAGGGCGCGTTCACCCAGAACCCGGACGCACTGCAGCAGCAGGGCAACCACGCCGGATCGGTGATTCTCGGTTCCGCGACTGTTCTGCACCCCGGCATCTTCGTCACCACTGGTTCGCCGGACGGACGGGACAAGCAGTACGACGCCGTACCGCCGCTGACCGGTCCGGACGGAGCGAACTTCACCGGCTACAACTTCCCGAGCGCACCGGGTGCCACCTTCGTGCTGACCAGCAAGGCGACACAGGAGGAGCAGATCCAGGCGATCAAGCTGCTCGACTACATGTTCACCGACCAGGGCCAGATCAACGCGTTCTGGGGCACGGAGGGCAAGACCTGGATGAAGCCACAGCCCGGTGACGTCGCGCTCGACAAGTCGCTCAAGCCGATCTACAAGCAGATTCCGCAGAAGCCAGGGGGAACGCCGCCGAACTCGGGCTGGCAGGCGCTGGCTCAGTACAACAACAACGCGACCTATCGGAACTCCGAGGCGATCAGCACCGACCTCTACTCGCAGGCAGGCTATGAGCGCCGTCTGTTCGAGGCAACCAAGCTGTACGCCGGCCACGAGGACAAGGCCATGATCTATCCGTACTGGAAGGTGTGGATCGATCCGACCCTGGCCAACGAGATGGCGACGCTGCAGACCAACATCGAGAGCTACGTGCAGCAGAACGCACTCCAGTTCGTCACCGGCTCGAAGAACATCGACAGCGATTGGGACGCCTACGTCAAGGGTCTCGACGGGCTCGGTCTGAAGCGCTACCTGGAGATCCAGCAGGCCGCCTACGACAAGATGCCCAACAAGTAGATCAACCCTGGACCGGCCGGAGTACGCCGGCCGGTCCACCGTCCTATCGCTGACAAGGAGCGACCAGTGCTGTTCGATGCAACCTTCGAGTCCCTGGCCACGTTCGAATGCCCGGACTGGTTCCGGGACGCGAAGCTCGGTATCTGGTCGCACTGGGGCCCGCAGTCGGTGCCTCGCTACGGTGACTGGTACGCACGGCACATGTATCGGCAAGGCTCTGAGCAGTACCGGTACCACCTGCGGACGTACGGGCACCCGTCGGAGGTCGGGTACAAGGACGTCGTCCGGCAATGGAAGGCGGAGCGCTTCGATCCGGCTGACCTGATGGACCGGTTCGTTGCGGCCGGTGCCCGGTACTTCGTCGCGCAGGCCGTCCATCACGACAATTTCTTCAACTACGAGTCGTCGGTGAACCCCTGGAACTCGGCGAAGGTCGGGCCGGGCAAGGACATCGTGGGCTTGTGGAAAGCCGCCGCCGAGGAGCGTGGACTGCCGTTCGGGATCACCGAGCATCTCGGTGCCGCACTGACCTGGTTCGCGGCCAACAAGGGCAGCGACAAGCACGGGCCGTTGGCCGGTGTGCCGTACGACGGGACCGATCCGGCGTACCGGGATCTCTACCTCGACAACGCCAGGTTTCTTCCGGCGGCGGACACCCCGGTGCAGGACCCGTGGTACGCCCAGGATCCTGCCTGGCACACGTACTGGCTCGAGGCGGTCACCGAGATGATCGACCGGTATCAGCCGGATCTGCTCTACTCCGACGGCCCGCTGCCGTTCGACGAGGGCGAGTACACGTCCGGTTTGACCGCGGTCGCCCACCTGTACAACACCAGTGCGCGGATCCACGGGACCAACCGTGCCGTGTACCAGCAGAAGGACCGCCGGCCTCAGGTGAGCGTGGTCGGTGTGATGGACATCGAGCGCAGTCAGACGCCCGGCATCCACGCGCTGCCATGGCAGACCGACACCTCGGTCGGCGACTGGTTCTACAACGTTCGTGACGTCTACAAGACGGCCGGTCACGTGGTGGAGCTGCTCGTCGACATCGTGTCGAAGAACGGGAACCTCCTGCTCAACGTGCCGCAACTGCCGGACGGATCGCTCGACCTCGAATGCACGCAACTGCTCGACGACCTGGGCGCCTGGATGAAGGTCTGCGGTGAGGGCATCTACGGCACGCGACCCTTCACGGTGTTCGGTGAGGGGCCTTCGAGCGTGATCATCGACGGTTTCACCGAAGACCGGGTGAGTTGGACGAGTTCCGACTACCGGTTCACCCGCCGGGAGAACACGGTGTACGCCTTCCAGTTGGCCTGGCCGGACGACGGGCGTGCCGTGATTCGTAGCCTGGCAGGCGAATCGGTGACTGGTGTCCGTCTGCTCGGCCACGGCGCCGTACCCTTCGAGCACGCCCACGGCATTCTGGTCGTCCGATTGCCTGAGCAGGCGCCGCTCGAGGTCGCCAACTGCCTCGCTCTCGACCTCCACGCCGGCTGAGTCCAATGACATCCAGCGACAGGCCCGAGTACGTGGGCTATGGGTCGGCGTGTTTCACGCCGCGTGCTGAGTACCTCCTTGGGTTGTTGCAATCCGGCCCTGCCCCTGCTCGGGGTGAGTTTCAGTAGGCGGCGTCCAGCCGGGCCCGCTCCTCGGCCGTGAGTTCGGTGCCCGCCGCGGCCCACGCTTGTTCGACCTGCTCCGACCGGCTGGCGCCGACGATCGGAATCAGTTGCGGATCACCGTCGGCCAGCCAGGCCAGCACGATCTGACCTCGGGACAGTCCCCGCTCCTTCGCAACCTCGTCCAGCGCCGCGATCCGCCGGGTGTTGCCCGGGTGCTCGTACTCGCTGGACAGTGTCCGGTTGTCGCGGTCGTAGGCGCCGAGCAGCAAGGACGTATAGACCCAGCCCGCCAGGTCGTCGTTGCGGCGCAGTAGTTCCAGACCGTCCGCAGACATCATGCCGAGCGGGATCGGCTGCCCTTCGACCGGGGCGCCCGGCGCCGGCTGCAGATAGGAGTAGCGCTGCTGGTAGGCCGTCGGCATCGCCAGTCCGGCCTGGCCGGCCAGGAGCCGCGCTTCGGCCACGCGCCAGGACGGGTGGTTCGACAGGCCGTAGGCCCCGACTTGGCCGTCGGCGACCAGTTGGCCGAACGTTCCGATCAGGTCAGCCAGCGGCACGTTGAGGTCCTCCACATGCGCCCAGTACAGGTCGACCTGGTCCCTGCCCAGCCGTTGCAGGCTTTCCTCCAACGAGCGACGCACAGTCGGTTCTGCCAGCCCCTCCAGGTGGTCAGGGAAGCCGCCGGGGTGAGTCGGCTGGGCTCCCACCTTGGTGCTGATCTTGACCGGGAGGCCCGGGTTGGCGCGTAGCCAGCGGCCGATCACGGCCTCACTCTGGCCGCCGAAGCCCGACTCGTCCTCCCAGAACGAGTAGTTGTTCGAAGTGTCGATCCAGCGGCCGCCCAGTTCGACATAGCGGTCCAGTACGGCGAAGCTGCCCCGATCGTCCAACCGAGTGCCCAGGTACATCGTGCCGAGGACGACCCGATCCGCGGTGATTGTGGTGTTCATGACTCCACCCTGACTACTGGAGCGCGCTCCAGGTCAAGTCCGACGGCGACCATCCTGGACAACGCCGGACAGCGCGCGCTGCAGATCGCGGACCAGCTCACGCCCGGCCGTCGCTGACCCAGGACGTCTACATGGACGTCGAGCGAAGAACCCGGCAGCACTCGAAGCCGCGCCGAACAACCGTCCGGAAGTCAAAAGCATGGGACAAGGCATGCGAGCCGGACACACGAAAGCCCAGGTCAACACTCTGACCTGGGCTTTGTGCGCCGCCAGAGACTCGAACCTCGAACCCACTGATAATCGAGCTGATCTACTCGATGCTGCTCCTCGTTGCCCGAAAGCGCTTTATTTCTAGGGCATCCGCCGCATGGCGGTCGTTCGTCGCTGCTGCTCGTTCCCGGGCGTTACCCGTCGAATCCCGACCCGTAAGTCGTCCCGCGTCACCGCCCGGCTCTGTGCTGGGCTCACCCACGCTAGGCGGTGGTCCGCTGCTGCTCGTCCTTGATCAGCCGGTGTTGGGCGAGCACCTCTCGAACGGCCTGCCTGTCCATGGGGGTGAGTGCGTGCTTAGGTACGTGCAGGAGTCCACCGCCGGGAAAGCGCATGATCCAGTGCCGTTTCGTCTCCCTGCAGCTGGTGATCCCGTCCCAGGCGACATCGAGATTGGTGAGGCGCGTACGGATGTTAACGCCTTCGTCGGAGAGGACATACCTGTACGTCCGCCCATACTTCCGCGATCGCAGATGCATGACGGCGCCGCGCAACTCAGGCGTGAGGCCGGCCACCACCGCGACCAGGATGTACGAGATGGAGAGGTCGAAGGCAATGACCCAGACGAGGTAGCTGACGCCCAGTAGTCGGAAGAACCATGTGAATGGAGGCGATTGGCGCCTCGAGTTACGCATCCGATCCCAGACGTTCACTTCGACGACGGCGCTGATGTTCATCGGGGCCTTCCTGCCGCAGGTGTGCCCGCGAAGACTAGCGCGACTGTGGTCGACGGGCGAGAGGATCCGCCCCGTGCCGCAGCGCAGCGAGGATGAAGTTTGACCACCCTCTGTCCGGGGTGGGTCGTCATGGTTCGCGCCACGGTCGTTGCCTGGTTGCCAGACCTCTGCGAACGGGGGCGGATCGAGGTGAACTGGAACTATCGATGCAACTGCGATCGCAGGCTGACTACTTCCAGGCCATGGGTGCGGGTCGCGCCATGGTGTGGACGCTCGCACAGCTCGATCCGTTGCGGGCAAGGCGTTCGGGCCTTCCTGATTGCGGCCCGTTCGACTCGGTTCGTGGGTGTTTTGACGCGCGGTGGTCTCCCAAATCTCTCCCACGGCGAAACTGCCTGCGGGTCTGGCGCCTCAGACGGACCGATGAGGCGGTCTGATGCCGTACTTCTCGAGCACGAAGCGCCAGAACAGGGGAACCGCGTCGGAGGGTGGCCTGTCGATGAAGTCGTTGTAACCGGTGCTGGACAGATGCTCGATGCGCACGTGGCCGGCAGTCGCGGCCGGTCTCAGCGAACTGGGGGCTCGTACGACGATCAGGTCGCGAACGTGTGGACCGACGGGGTGAGGCGTGACCATGAGGTCGTGCATCGATGTGCCACCCGCGAGGAGTACATCCGCACCAGAGTCCATCACGCTGTCGATCACGTCGACCAGGTACCGGAACTCTGGGTCGCTGGCCGCCATGCCGCCCAGGAACGATCTGGTGTCCACCCATGGTCGTTCGCCGAACCCACGTCCCCAGGTTCGGTCCGTGAAGCCGATTCCCCAACGTGCCATGTCGCAGAGTCTCGCACGCGTCCGGCCGCGAGGTTTATGTTCGACCAGCCCCTGTTCGGGTGCGTTCAAGGACGTTCGCGTCAGGCTCACGGTGGTGACTGCTGGTCGACCCGAACCAGCGTGGACCGAGCCGAACTACAACCACTACTGCAGCCAGGCCCCTCGTTGCCGGCCGCTCGAAGTCGCTGGTCCTTGGGGGACGCGACGTGCGATGCATCGGCTACTGAGAGCAGGATTTGGCGCGTCTGCCCAGCAGACGAGATCATCGGTCGGCTCGAACTCCGACGAAAGCGAGAGATGAATGCGCTGGACCCCGGCGACCGCCCTGGTCGTTGCTCTTATCTTTGCGACGGCAGGCTGCGGCGGTGATGACGAGGGCGCCGAAGACCGGGCCGCCACCGTCTCGTCGAAGCCGTCCCCGTCGCCCCGGCCGAAGCCGAGCCCAGCGATCAGCACGCGTGGAGCGGAGGACGTGCTGAAGCGGTACATGTCGGCTATCGGCCAGGCGAACACAAAACTGGACCCGGCACGGGCTGCGAAGATAGAGACGGGATCGGCTCTGAAGATCCACAGCGCGCAGTACCGCGTGTACCGGAAGAACGACTTGCGCTACCCGCCGGTCAAGTACGTCGGAGCGCTGGGTGCGGCGCCGATGGTCACGGGCTATCCCAAGTGGTTCTTCACGGCCGCGACGGACCGCGGTTCGGCGCCCGCGACGCGGGACTTCCTGCTTTTCGTCCAGGAGCGTAGCGGTGCGCCGTGGCGCGCGACCTACGCGCCGTTCTCGAGCAGGGCGACCGGTGCGCTCGCGCCCGAAGTGGACGTGGCGGATTTCCCGGCGGTCGTGGCCGCAGGCGACAACACCCTGGCGACCCCACCGGGCAAGGTCGCCGCCGTGTTGGCCGGCGCCGTGACCCAGGGCAGCGAGAGCCCGTACGCGAAACGGTTCGCGCAGGATGACATCTTCCAGACAGTGCGGGGCAAGATCGTCGATAACCGGAGTGCCTACACGAGCAACGACTGGGCCGGGACCAGCCGTGCCGTTGCCGCGCCGACCCCGGTATTTGCCGTGCGGACGAAATCCGGCGGTGCGCTCGTCTGGTTCGGGCTCGACCTGCTGCACTCCTATCGCAACAAGGGTGACACCAACATGGTGTGGGATACCGAGTCCGCGGGCGACATGCAGCAGGGATTCGGGCTGCCGTCAGAGGTCACGTCGTCGATCACTCGGCAGGAGCGCTACGAACTGGTCGCCTACATCCCCCCGAAGGGCAAGGGCACGATGCGCCTCCTCGCGAGTCGCTGGTTTCCGCTCTCGGTCCGCGGAAACTGAAAGCCCCGCACCCGGGGCGGGATTCGCTCGGCGATGAGTGGTTGCCTCCACAACCGCTGACACTTACGCGTCAAGGTGCGCGGGCAGTCTCTCCGCACCGCCCCGATAGCCGCCGCCGTTAGGTTCGGGGCGGTGCGGGCAAGGGGTTGAGGCTGCTCGATCGCGGAGAGATGCCGGAGGCGCCCTTGAGGCGTGCCGGGCCGGACCGCACTTCCCACGATTGCTAGCGGGGCGATGCGGAGCCCAGCTCCACCGCTCATACGGCAGACTGCACCGGTCCTGAGGTCGCGGGTAGCCGGGCCCTTGCGTGCGTGGTGCATCGGCAGGGTGTCGATCGTTGATGGCGAGTTTTGCTGTCTTCGACCGGGTTGGCCCCTGCGCGCCAAGCCAAGGGACGCGCCCAGAACGCAGCGAAGCGGAGTGGCTGGCAGGCGTCCCGTCCTGCGGTGGCGGCGCGCTTTCGGGGTCCTGGAGGGGCCTGTCTTGAAGACGTAGAGACTTGTCAGGCAGATCGACGAGCGCACTTGTCCTCCGTCGACTGATGTGCGACACCCGTCCGCCAGGTGATGCGCACAGTCGAAAGCACGGATCACAGCTATGAGCGGACGTCTGGTAGGGCAGGATCAGCCGCATGCGAGCCATCCTCAAGAGATCCGACCCTTCGACGCTGCCCGGCGATCCCGCCGAGTTCGCGTTGCTCGCCCGCATGATCGTCGGCCCACCCGGCACGCCGAGCGAGGAGTCCTTCGACGTGACCGTCTGCTCGCCGGAGTGGTTGGCCAAGAGATGTCGTGAGGTCGGCGGTATCTACAACGCACGGCACCATCTGGTGGTCAATCTCGAAGACTTCGACGTACGTGCGCTCCGAGCCTGGCTCGCGGCGAGGGTGCAGGCGGTCGAAGCCGAGTCCTGGTCGGAGATCGGCGAACGCCTTGGCGGGTTGGGCTACTGGGAGTTCGAGGACTACCGCCTGTAAGTCCGCTCATCGGCATGACGCGCACCCCTGACAGCGGCAGATCCGGACGTTACGCGAGCCGATGGCGCACCACTCGCGGCGGATGACGCATGCGCTGGCTCGGCGAGGGATGCACAAGTAAAGCTGACATCTCACCGCACTCGCTGACCGTGGCGTACGCCCGTTGTGCGGGCCGCTTGGGCCGGGCGCCGGCGCGGCGCCAGCCTGGGACGACTACGTGGTCGTTCAAGCTGCCATGCTGCGCTGGTTTGATCCCGACAAGGTCGTCGTCAGCTATGCCCGGCAGAAGGTCGTGGTCGCTGGGTGGTCGTGCGCCACGCTGCTCGGAGGGCTTCGAGTTCGTGTCGGGGGAAGGGCCGGCCCCACTGAGTCTGGTAGTCGACCTCGCCGAGGTCGGCGGCGACGGCGTCGAATGCACGGATTACTGTCCAGGCAAGTGTGGTGATCGGCTGTCGACTGTGCCAAATCAGATTTCCGGCATGCTCGGGTGTTCTCGAATCGGCTGCTTCGACGAGGCGAATGTCGACCGTGTCGCCGTGACGATGGAAGAACCATCTGTAGACGGTGGGTTCGGCCTCGAACTCGGCCTGTGTGTCGGTCTCGTACAGGACGATCCTGGATACGGCGCTTAGCAGTTGTTCGGGACCGTCGGTGACGTAAGAGACGACCGCCTCGGCACTGGTGTGGTCATCACTGACCGAACAGAAGGCCCATCCGTGATGTCTCAGCGTCCAGATCACCCGCACACCCTGCATTGTTGCACGACACAATGGCCAGGTCGTCATTCAATCGGGTCGGTTGCCTGCTGTGATTCTGCTTGCGTCGGCGCCCCCTCATCGGCTATGACCGTGCGCGGAACGCGGTATGAGAGTGCGTTCCGCGGGAGGTTGTTAGGCAGTGCTGGGACGCTGAGGTTAGTAGAGTTGGCACTCCCAGGGCTCAAGGTCCTCCTCGCCGAGAGGAAGTTCTCCCGTGCAGTATCGGTATAGCCATGTGGCGGCGCGTCTCTCGGCGTACTTCTCGTTGATGGGGTCTCCCTGGTCGTCCAGTTCAAGGACGTTGGAGAAGATGGCGAAGCAGATCTCCATCTGAGAAGGCGAGTACTTCAGCTCGCTCCAGTAGTCGATCCCGTCCAGCATGGGGTGACCGACCGAGCCGCGGGCGACCCATCCGGCGAAGCGGCGGATCGCCCCTGATGCGCCATGACTGAGCCCGGAAGACATGGAGGGACCCTACTTCGTGAAGCTCGATGCGACACCCTCAATTCGGCATGTGGGTGTATTAGCCGACGTCCCAGGATCAGGCCAGGCTTCGCGACAGGCTAGCGTGCCTGGAGCGCCTGGCCAACGCACGGATCTGCCGATGAGCGGTAACCGGGCTTGCTCTGTCAGACGGACAGTTGGATCCAGCCTGATCGCCGGCCTGTAACAAGGAACGAGAAGTCCCCGAGGTCTTGGGCGTGCTGGTCGCGCAGGCGCCACCGTGTTCGATCCCCCTTGGTGTCCGTGCTCCGAACCAGCAGGACTCCCAAGGAGACGCCGACCTCGGGGATCGTGAGGACGGTCAGGGGATCACCGGTGTAGCCCGAAGCGCCAACTGCGACGTCCACGCTTGTCGCGGCGACCGGATCCGCCTTCAGCGCTGCGGACTCGAAGGCCGCCCTGATTCCGCCCGCCATGACCTGTACTTCGTCCGACCGAGTCCAGTCGTACGGCCTGAAATGGATACTCAACTCGGCGACACGCTCTGGATGACGGGCCCAATCACGTGCGTAGAGACGGACGCCATCCGAATCCAGGAACGCAGCCGCTCGGAAGGGCATCTCGCACGCGAACCGCACCGAGAGCGCCCACTCGTTGTGGAGAATGCCGGACGGACCTCCGGTACGAACGACTTTGGAAGTCCACTCGATGCCTTCAACCACAATCCGCTCACGGGTCAGGGAGCCGATCGGAGCCATGCCGCAGACTCTAGGCGGTCAGCCGCTCCGGACCGGCCAAACGACCGCCCATGCCGCGATTGGTGCGTTGACGGTCGCAGATCACCTGGCGGACGGGTGTCGCACATCAGTTGACGGAGGACAGTCAGGGACCCCCTCCTTGTGATCCCCCAACAGATCCGCGACACATTTCGGTCAGCTGGTGTGCGACAGGCTAGACGCCAGGCGACCAACGCAGGCGGCCGGCCGATGCGGTCATGCCGGTGAGCGGTGACCAAGATCAGGTCGGTGGCATGGGTCCGAGCACGGCGAGCGCAGCGACGACGGCGGCCTTGTCGGGCGCGAGGAATACGACGCAGGCGGGGTAGCCCGTAGCGCCTTCCACGCCCGCGAGCCGTAAGGACGTGTGAGGCGTCTCCTCCAGACGTTGAACGGCCTCCCGGAACCCCAGACTCGGCAACCCGATGTCTTCAACGTGGCCGGCACGACGGCGGTAGATCGTCAGAAGGTTCGAGGTCGCCACCGGATCCCTGTCCGCCCAGTCGGCATGAACGCTTGCCTCCGGCTCGTCCAAGGCCGCCAAGCATGTCGCCACGGCCTGTCCGTGCGCGTCGGTCAACGCTCGCCTGAGGTCATCTGGAGTCACGACGGCATCATCGCCCAAACGCACTCTCATGACGCGATCCCCACGCTCACTGGTCGGTCCGGTCGACCTTGAGCTGGAAGACGCAGGATCCCGATGTCGCGGCCGCGCTCGGTGTGCTGCCGGTCGTGATCGGCATCACACCGCATCGTCTGGACCAGGTAGGCCTTGTCGATGTCGTAGAACCCATCAGCAGCCAGACAGCGATACTGAGCAGGGTTCTCATGCGGTACTCCGTGAAGTCGAGACGATCGAGTGCGGGGCGGCGCCGGGGCTGGGACCGTCATCGCCGGTGCTGAACACGTAGGTGGCGAGGACCAGGTACAAGACGAACACGGCGATCACAGCCGCCATGACCGCCAGGCAGCCGAGCCCAAGGCGTGTCCTCGGAGATAGCCGCTGGCCGAGTCGCGTCACTTCGCACCACCCATGAGGTTGAGCACGGCGCCGGATCGGATAGCGGCGGCGCGAGCCAGCACATGCCCCACCGAGACGGCAGCGAACGGAAGGCCGAAGGGTCCACGGACTGTGCCGATCGCGCCATCGGCCTCCCGCTCCGGCGCCTTCGCCTTCACCTCAGCTTCATCGCGGAACACGCCAGCAGCGAGCAGGACATCGACCTCACGCCAGGCTTCCCTGTCGCGCAGACAGTCCCGCGCTTCTTCTTGATCGCACTTCCGCCCGAAGTGCCGCTCGCGGTGCAGCACTTCGGTCGCGTGCTCTCGGGAGGCTTGGCGCGAACGGCGTGTGAAGAAGGACATTCTCATCGACACTCCATCCCTTGCGGAGTTCCTCGTTGGCCGAGGATTGACCGTTCGCGGACTAACTCCGTCGGCTCCACCCTCGGTCCGGACGGGTACCGGTAGGCCGAACTGGCGCCAACTCGCCAGGTCAGAGCTAAGCCGCGGCGGGATCTACACCGAGGCTGGTCGGTCGAGCGTGGCAGCCTGGCGGGCATGTGTGGTCGATACGCCTCGGTGGCCAGCCGCGCCGAGCTCCTCGAGCGTTTCGTCGTCGACAAGAGCAACGCCGACGAGCTGTGCGGCCAGGACTTCAACGTGACGCCGACCAAGGACAATCCGGTGGTGGTCGCCCGCGTCCCGCAGGGCGCCGGCGAGGACGCGGATCCGGCGCGCGAGCTCCGCACGTTCCGCTGGGGTTTTAGCCGGACCACGCAGCGGACGTCCCAAGCGCCCGTCGATCTCGGGATTCCGACAGTCGACGCCTGACACGTAAAGGATCGGTGACAGGGCAGCCCGGAGACCGAATAGATGGCCCCGGATCACATTCCTCACATGGGCGAGCGTCGCGCCGCTTCTAACGCCTCGGTTGCAACCTCGCGAATTCCTCTGCCGGTGGTCAGGACCTCGAAATCATCCACGCTGGCCGCGTCGAGGATCCCGTCCAACTGTCCGGCCCGCTCAAGATGCCAGGCCATCGCCTCCGGCTCGCCAACGTGACGTGTGCGAAGCCGACGACTCAGCTCCGGTTCATCCGCTCGTAGACGACAAACCTGAAGCCGCGTCCCCAACGCTCGCTGATACCGATCACGGTCTGATCGCGTCTCCACCACCCCGGAGACAAGCAGCCACTCGACGTTCGCCGCCAGGTAGTTCGCGGCCATCGCACGCAGGTTGCCAAGCGTGACGCCGATGTTGAAAGGATCACCTGTCGGCGCTGGCCACATTTGCCCGAGAGCATCCAGATCGATCACCGCGTGGGAGACCTGCTCGCCGGAGAGGACGTCTCCGGCAGCGGCGGCGGCCGGCGGTCCCCGGTGGGTCGCCCCCTTCCGGGCTGGTTTTCGACGGTTGGTCAGCACTCATGCTTCACCCGTGAACGCAGCCCAGCAGGCTCACCAGGGCACTCGGACCCTGATGCACTGGGTCTTCAGACCTGGGTCCGGCCGGCTCGTGTCCTTCACCGTCCCCGTGACCGCGACGGCCCGATCCCTTGAGAAGCCGCACATCCTTTGCGCTGCACCACCGACGACATTCGCACATTGATTGATTGCCGGCGGCAAACCGACCGCGCTACCGATCGCCGCGTGGAATTCTGGCGACATCGGCGAAGTGGCCGGTCAACTCTTTTCATCAAGTGCAAGATCGTGATATCCACGTATTGGGGTCTATGCCGGAAACTCGGGGAAGCGACGTCGCGAGGCGGAGGCCGGGGAGCGTTCAGCGAACCCGCCGCAGGCGTTCCCGATCGGTCCAGGGCCTGGGGATGGGGGCTGGGGCTGGGGCTGCATTGCGCGGCTGGGGGAGGGAAGCGTGTGGGGCGTCGAATGGTAAGCGAGGCTGTTGCCCGGCGTCGCGGCGTATCCCCGGCGTTCCGGGCCAGACCTGCCGCTCCCACGGGGACGGGGGTGCGTCGACGGCCTCCCACCGATCGCAGGCGCGGCGCCAGAGACGACCGGCGCCGCAGGTCAGGACGCCCCGGTGGAATGGCTCAACCGAACCCACAGAGTCCGGTGCCGACATCAGCGGGGAATCCGAAGGCCCGGGCGGACATCCGCGCGCCGCCAATCCTCGGCGGGCCCGCTGCTCGATCGGATGGACGCGTACCACCGGAGCAGTGCTGAGCACATCAGGGAGATCAAGTAGGTCGAAGCCTCCCGCACCGCGGATGCCGTGACTGCGCCGAAGGAGCACGCGGCTCCGATTCAGGGCGCGGGGCGCGGGGGGGACGAAACTGGGGGGCAATCATGCGCTGTGGGCGCATCGGGTCGATGGCGTGCCGGGTGATCGGCGGTGTTGCGGTGCTGGTGTCCGCCGGCATTCTGGTGGCGCCCCGGATGTCGAACAACGAATACAGTCCAGTGTGGCTGCTGTTGGCAGTCGCCGCGTCGGCGGCTGCCTTCGCCGGATGGATGCGCCGCGGTCGACGGCGGGAATCCCGGTTCACTGACCGCGCCTGGAATCTGATCATCGGCATCGTCGGCGCCCTCATGGTGATGGCGACCGGGTTCGTGGCCTGGTGGGGGGCCTACATCCCCACCTGGGACGCTCGGCTGATCAAGACGTCATCTGGCCGTGCGCCGGAGACGTACTCGACGTACATGGTCGATTACTTCTCGAGATATCCGAACAATCACGCCGTTCTGGCGCTGGGGCGGCTCGCCCGGCAGGGCGAGCGGATCGGGCTGGACTACGAGGCCACTTTCGCGCTGATGAACTCCGCGTCCCTGGCGTTGGCGGGACTCGCCATGGTCGCCACCGTTCGGATGCTGGCCGGTCCTCGTCGTGCCCTCGTGGCGATGATCGCCCTGTTCGTCCTGATTGGCCTGTCGCCCTGGACCTCCGTGCCGTACACGGACGTGTCAGGGGTCTGGGCCCCGCCGGTGGCCGTGTTCCTGTTCGTTTACTGGGCCCGAGCCGGCCGAAAGGCCGGGCGGATCGTCGCCGCGCTCGCCTTTGGCGGGGTTCTTGCCATCGGCTACGTTCTGAGGATCTTTCCTGTCGTGGGTCTGGTCGCCGCGGCGCTGGCGCTTCTCCTGGCGGGCAGGAGCTCTGCACGGCTTCGAGCGCGCCCGTCCGGCGTGGCCTTCGTCGCCTTGTCGGTGACCGCTTTCTTCGTCACCGTGCAGCTGGCTACCGCCGCGTCGACGGTGGTGGCAGACCTGCCCCCGTTGAAACAGGGGTTTTCCGCTGCTCCGCTCATGTATGTGGCTGCTGGCGTCCGCGTCCAGACCTCCGAGACAGCGAAGCCGACGTACGGCGGGTTCGACCGGGAGGTGAACCGGCGCACCTGGGCCAAGTCCCACGACGAGCAGAACCGAATCTCCCGGCACTACATCGAGCAGGCCTGGGACAGGCGCGGGCCAGTGGGGACCGCGCGGTTCATGGCGTCCAAGATGCTCTTCCTTTGGGGAGATGGCATGTTCTGGGCCAGGGGAGAGGGAACGGACATGGATGTGCCGCCGTTGCGGCACGGCTGGCAGTCGGATCTCGTCGCGGCGGTGAACACGCCGAACGGTCCGGCTTATGCCGTCCGGGTGCACGTCGCGCAGGTTCTGTGGGTGGTACTCCTGATGGCTGCGGGCTGGGGACTTCTGCGGGGGCGGTGTAGCCGGGAGGTCCTGCTCATGGCCGTGACCATCGCGGGCATTGCGGCCTTCACCCTGCTGTTCCTGGGGCGTTCCCGGTACTTGCTCGGCGATGTTCCGGTTCTGATCGCGCTGGCGTTGACGGCGCTGCCGGCCCGCCGCCCTGCCCCGCGCCGTGGCGATGGAAAAACGAGACCATCCACGCCTGGGCCATGAAACGAGTCACTAGTGCCGGTAAGACCTCCGATGGGTTGTAGGAGTCAAGTGGCGATCTCGGCAATGGTTCCGGAGGCATCGGTTCGACGTGGTGCATCTACAGCCTTGTGCGGGTCGAGGTACTGGCTGGTTGTAGGCACTGGCGGTGCTGGCAAGACCGCTGATGGTCAAGCCGGGCGGTCATTGCTGTGCAGACCAGGGGGTACTGCGGTTTGCGTGCCATGACGCAGACGTGAGGTCTCTCGCCTTGGTCGAGAAGGGTCCCGACCTCGATGAAGCCAGTCTCTGCGAGCATCTGGCGGATCAGTTCAGGCGGGTATTTGTCAATGGTCAGTGATATGTCGTGGCGAATATGCGTGGTCGACGCCCTGTTCCTCGCTCATGCTGCCCCTCCGTGTCATCGGAGTTCGACCTTAGATTAGGCGTCGGCGATCGCAGCCGACCGCAGCCGCGGAGGTCCGCGTAGAGTTCTTCATGCGGCCTTCTTTTTGCGGGGGTTCTCATGATTGAGGTGTCTTCGGGTGCCACGTCCAGGCATTGGTGGCGCGTCGTTGCCGTTGTTGTGGTGGTGGCTGCCGTTCTGGGGTTCCTCGCCTGGCGGGCGATCCGCGGCGATCTGCCGTCGGATGCGGAGAAAGCCGAGTACGTCGCGAGTCTCGAGACGACGGTCCTGCCCGTGGTCGAGGACCTGCAGGTCGAGTACGTCATGGACGAGCCCGATTGTGCCAACCTCACCTACCCCCGCGGTGACTTCATCGACGGCGACCCGGAGTACTGCGGCGGATCCAGCGGCGACCCGGCCCCCTTCGACGACATCGCGCGGGCGGACCACGCCCGAGTTACTGCCGCTCTAGAGGAGTCGGCTACGCCGATCGACCGCGCGGGAGGGAACTTCACCAGTCGCGACCTCCGCTACGCCGTCTTCACGTCAACCGACGGTGCGCCGTTCGCCACGTCGTGGGAACTTCTGTACGACCCCGACGACCTGTACCCGAAGACGGCCACTGACCTGGTCGCGTACACCCCGGTCCCCGGCGAGGCCGGCTGGTGGTTTGCGTGCTGCGCAGACTGACTGCCGCTCGCATGACTGACGTTCCCGAGGCCGCGACCGGCCTCGCTGTGTTGACCCCCGGTGTCGAAGACCTTGACGGAAAGAGTGGACTGACCCGACGTCAGCATCTCAGTCAACGGCCGCAACCCGTTCGAGCAGGTCGCGCGGGGTTGGTGGGGTTTCCATCCCGACAAGATTCTCGGCGTACCGTCGCCACTGGTTCCCGACGATCTGGGAGTCGCGTGGCCGTGTATCGGTGTTCCTGCCGCGAGGCCGGGTGCGGCGTCATCGCGCCGTTCATGTCGCTTCGCCGGATCGCAGGCGGATCTCGTGGGTCGATTTCGGGACTACGTCGGTGTCTTCAGTGGTCCCGTCGAGCGAGCCGCCAGTGACTTCGAAGGCAAACTGTGGGACTTGCCTGACATCCACTTCGACTATGACGAGTACGTCGCCGAGGTCCAGCGCGCCAGGAGCGATCGCCGCTGGCCGACCAGCGGAAGCGCTGGCGGCACGCGACCTCGGTGATCTGCGGCAGATGCGCAACCACGTAGCCAGTCACAAGTCCGTCCGCCCTTCTCGTCACCACCGTTCGATTTCATCCTAGGAGCGATTGCGGCAGTTGTGCGTCCGGTTGTCGCTGGTCCCCGGAATCGAGCGCAGATCGGCACCAGACAGTGCTGCGTGCCGGCGACACGCTTGATGGATGCCTGATCCAACGATTGATGACGTCTTCCGGTCGACACCCAAGCCGGGCTTCCTGCGCTCTCTGATCGGCCTTGCCGCGGTGTACTTCGGGTGTCTGTCGAGCTTCTCCCTGTTGCTGGCGGTGGTGCCGCTGTATCTGTCCGAGCGTGATTCTGCGGTGCAGACGACACCTGGGCTGTCGACCGGTGTCCTGATGTTCACGTCGATGGCCATCGGTCTGCTGACACCGGCCCTTGGATCCCGCCTGGGCTATCGCGTCTTCTTCCTCACGGCGTTGGCGCTGATGGCGGCGACATCTGCCGTCTGGCCCTTCGTGTCCGACGGGATCACGCTCGTCTTGGTCTCCGCCGTACGGGGCGGTGCCTTCGCCGCCGTCGTGGTCGGCGTGGGGTCGGTGGCTTCGTGGACTCTGCCGGCAACTCGAAGGGGGGAGGGGCTCAGCGTGCTCGGCATCGTGTCAACCTGCGCGGGCCTGATCGGACTGCCATTGGGAGTATGGATGGCCCGAAACGTCGGCTATACCAGCGTGTTCGTGGTCGCGGCTGCCGGACCTCTGACGGCTCTGGTTCCGGCCTGGTCGCTGGTGACTCCCGCGCGAGTTCGTACGACGTGGTGGGTGACCGACCGCGCCTCTTTGTGGGTCACGCGGCGCTCCGCTCTGGGGATCGGAACCGGCGCGCTACTGAGCGGTGTCATGGTCACGCATCTGCCCGCAAACCTCGGCGGCGCGGCAGCACTGGTGCTGTTTGTCCAGGCCGGATCGTTGGCCGGTGCGCGCTGGCTCGCGGCCCGATGGTGCGATCGGGCCGGCAGCGCCCCGTCGTTGGCCATCGCCGCCTCGATGCTTCCAGGGGCCGCCGGTTTGACGCTCACCATGGCGAGATCGCCAGGACTCCCGCTGCTGATCGGGGCGGCTGTGGCTCTGGGGGCGGGCTTCGGGGTGGCTCAGTCGCTGACGATCGCCTCGATGCTTGCGCAGCTGCCCGCGGCTCGGGTCGGCGTGGCGAACGCGCTGTGGAATGCGGCGTACGACCTCGGGTGGGCGGTCGGGGCCGTCTTCGTGGGCGTCGTCATCGATCAGTTGAACTACGCCGGTGGGGCCGCGGCTGCCGTGGCTGCCGCACTGGTCGCCGCCGTGTATCTCGCGAGTGCCCGTCAGAAGCCGTGAACGTCAGTACGACGTGAGGACATCGCTGACGCGTCGTATCCCCTCGCGGATGCCGCGCTCGGAGAGCAGACCAAAGCCGAGGACGAGCTGCGCCGGACGGTCGGAGCCGGACTCCAGCCAGAACCTGCTCATCCCGCGAAGCCCGACCGACCAACGGGCCGCCTCCTCGATCACGTTTTGCTCACTGACCCCGGCGGGAAGGTTCAGTACCAGGTGCAGGCCGGCCGCAGCTCCGGTGACGGAGACCGCTGGACCCACATCTTCCAGCGCCTCGAGGAGCACCGACCGGCGGGCGCCGTACACCTGACGCATCCGGCGGAGATGGCGGTCGAACCGGCCCGAGCGAAGCAGCTCGGCCAGGATCAGATGGTCGAGGACAGGACTACCGCCGTCATCAAAGTACTTGCCATCGGCTACAGGATCGACGAGGTGTGACGGGCAGACGACCCAGCCGATCCGCAGTCCCGGAGCCAACGACTTGCTCACCGACCCAAGCAGGACAACCCGTTCGGGCGCCAGACCCTGCAACGTCCCGATGGGGCTCTTGTCGTAGCGGAACTCGGCGTCGTAGTCGTCCTCGATCACGAGGCCATCGGTGCGCTTCGCCCAGTCGATGAGCGCGTGGCGGCGTTCGGCGGACATCACCGCGCCGGTCGGGGATTGGTGCGCAGGTGTCACAACGACCACCGAGACCCCTGAGGAGGCGAGGGCCGTTACGTCGAGTCCGTCGTCGTCGACGGGAATCGGCACGCAGGTCATGCCGATCCGCCCGGCCACGTCCTGGCGGTAGGTCGAACCCGGGTCCTCGACCGCAACTGTTCTGATCCCCTGCTCATTGAGTGCCCTGAGCACCAGACCGATCGCCTGGGTGAAGCCCGCGGTGACAACCACGTTGTCCGGCTGAGCGACCGCACCGCGGACCCTGCGGACGTACGCGGCGATCACCTCCCGCAGATCGACCAGACCCCGCGCCTCGTCCTCGTACCCGAGCCTGGCCGACGGAAGGCCGCGGCTGGCCTGACCGGCCGCCCAGAGCCAGTCCGCGCGCGGAAAGCTCGCCGGGTCCGGGACGAAAGGCCGGAAGTTGAACTCGTACTCGGACATGTCTGCCCGGGGCCGCGGCGCAGGGCTGACGCGCTGGACTCCCGGCGACACGATCGTGGCCGCGCCGGGGTGGGAGACCAGATAACCCTCACTGACCAGTTGCTCATAGCAATCGGTGACGAGGCGACGAGAGATCCCCAGCTGGTCCGCGAGCACTCGGCTAGACGGCATCCGCTCACCCGGCTCGAGCCGGCCGTCCTGGATCGCCTGCCTCAGCTCGTTCTCGAGCTGCGCGCGGAGCGGCCGCCCGGCGTGACGATCGAGCGCGATCGACAAATCCGGTCCCAAACCGGTCCACGAAACGGGCACAAAACTGGAGCTTACGTTCATACCGGGCCACCGGCCATCGTGATTGTCATGCCGATCCGCGGCCCGAACAGGAGCACGACATGACGCACAACCTGACCATGACCTTCACCGTCGCCGACCGGTCCCGCGAGGAGGTATTCGCCGCGATTCTCGATGTCTCCTGCCTGGTGGGGACGGATCGACGGCAGCACGGACCAGTTGGGTAGCGAGTAGACCTACCGCGTCCAGGACATGCACTACACCAAGATGCGCACCACTGAACTGGTTCCGGCTGAACGGGTTGCCTCGCTGGTCGACGAGAGTTTCCTCGGCTTCGTGCAGGACAAGGAAGAGTGGACCGGTACCTCGCTCGTCTTCGAGCTGGCCGACGTCGACAGCGTGCCGAGGTGCGGTTCACCCACGACGGCCTCAACCCCGGACACGAGTGCTACGACGTGTGCTCCAACGCCTGGGACCAATACATCTACGGCAGCCTCCGCGACCTCCTCGTCAGCGGCGCCGGCCGACCCAACTCACTCGAGGGCAACGATGCCATCGAGGCCGCCCGCTGACGCTTGGCGGCAACCGCCAACTGACTCAAGGAGAACCATGAGCGACTTCACCACCACCGCGACGATCGACCGTGCTCCGGCCGAAGTGTTTGCCGCCATCCTCGACACCCGGAGCTGGTGGAACGAGGCGATCGAAGGAGCCACGAGCCACCGCGGCGACGAGTTCGGCTTCGAGGTTCACGGTCTCCACCGCACGCGGATCCGGGTCACAGACGTCATACCGGACAAGCGGGTCGAATGGCTCGTCCTCGAGAACGCCTTCGAATTCATCGAGGACCAGACCGAGTGGCTCGGTAACCGGATGGTCTTCGAGCTCAAGCCCGCCGGAGACGCCTGCACGCTGTCCTTCACCCAGTTCGGCCTCGTGCCGGACTACGAATGCTACGAGGTGTGCTCCAGCGCGTGGACCTTCTTCATCCGCGACAGCCTGCGCAACCTGATCGAGAAAGGGAAGGGCAATCCCGAGTCCGCAACAGCCGACAAGCCGGACGTTCCGCGGGACGAGTTCTTCAAACCCGACAGCCTGGCATGACCTGACACGGACAGACCGGCGCCGCCAATGGTCGGCGCCGGTCCCGGTCGGGGCACCGAAGGGATGGCCATCCAGGTTCTGGACGGTCAATCCTGGCATCGATTCCATAGGTTGGGTGAACCTGCCTGGGGAGGCTCTGATGAGACCGATGCTCGATGCCCTCGCGTATCCCGATGCCACCTTCACAACGGTTGCGATTGATCAGCGCGAGAGTCTGCGGACGATGCTTGCCGAGCATGGCCGGCCGGACGAGCCGGAGGCGATCACCGCGTTCAAGACCGCCCTCGCCGAGCATCTCGGGCCGCTCGCGTCAGGCTTCCTGCTCGAAACGGGGTACGACGCTCCGCGCGGGCCGGCGTGGATCGTCGCGGTCGACGCCTTGACCGCAGGAACGCGGCGGGGCGGTTACTGACACGAGGTTGGATGAGATCGTCGATCCGGTCGCCGTCCGAGAGGCCGGTGCGGTGGCGCTGAAGTTGCTGGTGATCTGGAAGCGCGATGATCAGCAGGGTCGTCGGCTGGAGATGGCCGCCGAGTTCGTCCGGCGCTGTGCGGAGGCAGGGTTGTTATCCGTCGGTTGCGGTGGCACCGTCGGCTCGGCCCGCTGCAGATCGCGGGGCGTCTCGGTATGCCGGCCTCGACCGTGCACGCCGTACTGGTCCGCTGCCGGATCAACCGACTGTCCCGGATCGACCGGGTCACCGGTGAACCACTGCGCCGCTACGAACACGACCACCCCGGTTCGCTACTGCACGTCGATGTGACCAAGTTCGGCAACATCCCCGACGGCGGCGGTTGGCGCTACCTCGGCCGCCACCAGGGCAACCGCAACGCCCAGCACACCGCCAGGACCCGCACCGGCTACACCGACAAGTACCACCCCAACAACGGCACCGCCTACCTGCACACCGCCATCGACGACCACTCCCGCGTCGCCTACGTCGAAATCCACACCGACGAGAAAGCCACCACCGCGATCGGCGTCCTGCACCGGACCATCGCCTGGTTCACCGAACGCGGCATCACCGTCGAACGAGTCTTGTCCGACAACGGCTCGGCCTACCGCTCCCGCGCCTGGCAAGACACCTGCCAACAACTCGGCATCAAACCAAAGAAGACCCGGCCCTACCGCCCCCAGACCAACGGCAAGATCGAACGCTTCCACCGAACCCTGGCCGACGGCTGGGCCTACGCCCGCTTCTACACCTCAGAAGCCCAACGCCGAGCAGCCCTCCCCGGATGGATCCGCTTCTACAATCACCACCGACCCCACAGCGCACCTGGGGGCCAACCATCCATCACCCGACTAACCAACGTCCCTGGACACCACATCTAGATGTCGACGTGCGGTCTATTGCTACCGCGCACGCCAGTGCATCAGGTAGAGCCGCCGGTGGTGATATCCGGTCCAGGACGGGTCAGTGTCTCCGACCTGCAGATGGAGCTCGACGCTCGGCATCGGGTCGACGATTGGATCCATTGCCGACTCCAGCTCGTCAACCAGTTCCTGCATGTCCTCGCGAGTGTCGGCGTCATCGGTGCTTACGCAAGCATGCAGGACCACCCGCTCGTAGCCGGCCTCGACCGCCAGTCCTCGAACAGCGGTACCGATTCGGCCCTGGGAGGCTTGGAGCGCCTGCACCAGGACACCGTTCTCCCACTCGATTCGGGGCCCGTAGTCCGGTCCATAGGTAGTCTCGGGCGGCTCATGACGCATGGCCGCATCATCCCGTGACGGAGGTGAGAAGCGCTACCGGGTGCCAGCGCACTCAATTCGGCTACTTGTGCGTGCGTTGGCCGGCGTCCCAGGATCAGGTCGTCCGGGCCAAGGGCGAGGGACTGCTGCGGACCACGACGAAGTCACGTGCGGGGGAGCGGGTGCTCAAGATCCCCTCGTGGTGCGTGGCGATGCTGCGTGCGCGCTTCGTACAGGGCGTCCGGCTGACTGATCCGGTCTTTGCGGACAGCACGGGTGGTTTCCGTGACCCCTCGAACACCCGCCGTTCTTTCCGGGATGCTCGTTCGCGGGTCGGTACGGAGCTTCGTCGTGACCTCGGTCGCGTTCTGAAGGAGTGCCGCCAGTTGGCCGGCCTCACGCAGAAGGAAGCCGCGGCTTCGATCGGCTGCGCTCAGAATCGGGTCAGCCTGATGGAGAACGGGCGCGTGCGCATCGAGGTCCAAGACGTTGAGCTGATACTCACCGCCTACGGCACCCCGGCAGATCGTCGGTCGGAGGTCATCGAGATCGCGGCTGAGGCATCCGCGCCGATCGCGGCAGACGCTATGGCATGGATCACATCGCACGCATTCAGGAAGACGACCCGCGACCATCCTCGACGATGCCGGCCAAACCGCCCGGCAGATCGCTGACCAGCTCGGGCACGCTCGTCCGTCTCTGACCCAGGACGTCTACATGGGTCGGAAGGCTAAGAATCCGGCAGCCGCCGACGCACTGGAGACGATCGCCGATGATCTCTAACGAGAAAACCCATCCCGTAAAACGTATCTGGGATGGGTCCTCAGAGGCGGAACCCGCCTCTGACCTGCTGTTTTGTGCGCCGCCAGGGACTCGAACCCCGAACCCGCTGATTTCCACCTGAGCTTGATCGCCGTTGGTCAATGATGAGCGAAAGCTCTTACTGGCAAGGGATTCGGGGATGGCCTCGTTCCCGTCGATTCTCATCGCTCACCATCTTCTCGCGCTGATTGAGGTGCGGAAAGAGGTGTGCGTCGTGTCGCCGGCTGACCCGGTCGCCGTGCCGAGTCGTAGCTGACGGTGAGGATCGCGCGTGCCGCGGACGTACCGGCCGATGCAGATTGGTAGATGAGCTGCAGGTGACCGCCGTTGTCGCCTCCACACCCGTCGCTGTCATGACCAATATGGGTCGTCGCCACGTCTTCGCCGATGCCGAACCTGGAGATGCGGAGCTGGAGAGCGGTCAAGCACCCGGCGAGCCGTGGTGTGAGAGTTCCCACTGGGTGAATGAACCTGGATGGCTGCTGGCTGAGAACGAGACATTGGGAATTGGGATGAAGGATCTCAGAGGTCTCTCGACATGCTTGGCGTTACGGTCGACCATCGCGTGTTCCGGCCTTTTCAGCTGAAGGAGGTCGACAAGGTTGAGGCGCCGTTCTCGGTGAAAATGCGTTATCTCGTCAGGCCTTTGCCGTCCGCCGCCGGTGGTGATCGCGGTCTCGTGGCGGGCGAGGGCGGCCTCGATGTCGGGGACGTGACCTCAACTGTTGAGGCCACGTACGACGCGCATCCACCACGACGTTCCCCGTGCCACCACTGGCTCATTCCGTGTTGATCAGATGACGGTGGTCCAGATTGTCGTGCCCGCCTCGTTGCCGACGAAGGGGTTGTTGACGACCCAGAGGACACCTTGGAGTGTTCCGTTACGTCGAAGTTGCATATCACCCAGCCGCCGTCCGCGCCGCGGCTCTTGAAACATTCGCGGTACCAGCCCGAAGGCGATGCATCTTCCTTGATCGTGGCCGCGGCGGATGCGCCGTTCGCCTTGGTGTCCTTCACCCAGACGCGGTCTCCGTACTCGGGTGGGACGCCGCGGCGTTCGCGTTGGATGGTGCGGTGCGGACGAGTTCGTGTCCGCGCTAAGGCTTTGATGGCGGTTGCAGGATGTCGGTGAGGTCACGCAAGGTGGGGTAGCAGGGTGCTGGGCACCCGTTGTCTGCTTGTTTCGTGAGGTCGTCGTTGAGGTCGCTTTGGCTGGTTGCCGACAGCACCCACCCGAGCGGAGCCGACAGCGATGGCTGCTTGCTTTGGCGGATGACGAATACGTTCCTCGGCATCATCTGCGAGCTCCGGATCTCGTCGCAGAACGGGGTACACAGTTGGTCGAGTTGTTCGGCCACAGCTGTCAGCATCGCGTTGCTGTCGGTGCTGTCTCCCTTCGCGGTAACGAATTTGGTGACCAGGGGAACGACGCCTTCCGGGACGAGGGACAGATTATTCTGCCACTCGGTGCCGATGCCGGGCGTCACTCTGTCGTCTACGGCCGATCCGGCCTGGCCGGTGCTGTAGTCGGGTCCGGTTCCGTTCTCGATGTACACCACCACTGGTACGACGAATTGGCCCGAGCGGCGCGTGGCGACGACGGCATTGTGGTCGCGGACGATCTTGGTCCACTGCGGTGCGAGGTCGACGATGGTGCCCAAGCCGGTGTTGTCGGTGTAGCCGCCATCAACCAGTTGTGCGGGGTCGAGGCCGCGGCAACCTTCGATGGTTCCGGACGGAGTCACGTACGGGAAGCGGTTGGCGAGCATCGTGGCGGCCAGCGCGGGGAGATTGCCGACACACTGCTTGGCTTCTCCGCTTGATCTACGGCCATAGGCGCCGAACAGGTCGTAGTTATGGGGGCCGGCGGCGTCCGAGCCGCACAGTGGTGCGCCGTCTGCGGTTCGGAATCCAGCGTTGAGGTCTACTTGGCTGACCAGGGCCAGGCAGCCGTCGCGGACGGCGGTCGAGTTGAGAATCAGTTGTCCGGTGACGGTCTTCGGTCCGTCGTTGGCGGCGGTGGTGCTGTCCCCGGCGAGGAACGGGGTGCGAATGCCCGCCAGGACTTCTTCCCAGGTGGTCTCCATCAAGCCGGCTCGGTCGAGTGGTTGGCGGGTGGGGTCGCGGTGCGGTGAGTCCGTTGCGAACCGCAGACCGGTGGTGCTGGCGAGCAGGTCGGCGGTCACGAGGGAGATCGTGGCGGCACCCAGCGCCTCATGTCCTGCAATCGATGTGGCCGCTGCGTTCGGATCGGCTGTGAATCTGGCGAGGCTGAGTCCCAGCGCACCCCCGCTCGCACCCGCCGAGAAGAGTGCGGAGTGTTTGCCACATCCGTTGCCGGTTTTGGCGATCCGGCCCAGCGCGGACGCGGTCCAATAAGCCGCGCGGATGCCGCCGCCCTCGGCGGCCATCATCAGCATCGGGCGGACCGTCAGTTCGTCCTGATCGCCGGGGTGGGTGCCGTGGACGGCCGGTACCTTCAGCCCAATACTGCAGCCCTCGTTCTGTTTCAGCCAGGCATCGAACGCCTGCTGCAGGGTTGGTCGGTCAGGCAGCAGTCCGTCGGCGGTGACGGGATGGATGTCTGTTCGTCCGCCTGCCAAACCGGTCGCGAGCACAGCGATGAGGAGCAGCGTGATGATTGGCGTCGAACGGGTTCGCAGAGGTTCGAAGCCGATCTGGAAGATCTCCGGCGGTTGCCGATCCTGCATGAAGACAACCAGGACGCCGACCATCGTGACGAGCGCCGTCATCGCAAGGGTCGTCGCGGCCAGCACGCCCAGAACGTCGCCGATCTCCCGCGGCCAGATGGCCAGCACCAAGTAGAGCGCGATCGACAGGCAGAGCAGAATCAACCGCGTCCAACTGTGAGGCTCGACCTTGATCCCGGAGTTCTCCTGCGTGTTCATTCCGGGAGTCAGGAATCGTCCGATCCAGCGGCGGCGTTTGCCGCTCGCATCTGTCCAGTCGGCAATCATCTGTCGGAAGGGACCGGCAACTAGCCAGGGCCCGACTGCCAGTACCGCACCGAGGATCGAGGCAGCCAGCGGTGGCACAGGTGGCGGTGACGGAATCATGCCGGCACGGTCGAGCGCGGTTAGTCCGGAGAATGCACGGATCATGCCCAGGCCGGCAAGTGACAACGACGCCACCGCCAGGGCATCGCCCGCAGTCATCACGTCCGCTGGGTACTCGGGGTAGATGGGTCGGAGTTTCCGCGGATGGCGTTCAGGCCAACCCCGCACGAGGCGCGAGAACACCACGACTGCCAACGGGATCGCGCAGAACACCAGCAGCCGCGGCCAGAAGACAGTGCCTCGGTTTGTCAGCTCGACCAGTCCGGCACCAGCCAGCAGCAGCGCTGGTCCGAGGACCCAGGGGCGGGAGTCGTACCGCCGATCCTTCGCCGTACCGTCCACCTCGTCGAAGAATGGCCAGCCCTCGCCGCCTACGCGTCGTACCGCCCAGTCGGCACGGAGCCGGCCAAGCGCGAAGATCGTCGGCAGCAGGATCACGAAGTAGACGAAGGCTGCGAGCTCGGCATGCCCGAGCCCCAGACCACCGACCTCGCTTGGGCTGTCTGTACCGCCGTCCAGCCAACGTCGCTGGACATCCGGCATCTGGTCCAGGACGCTGCTGCCTGGTACGACAGCCAGTACGGCGATCGGCAGGAACGCGAGTAGACTGAACCGTTGGATGTAGAGAGCACGGACGATTCGGCGCAATGGCCTGTCCTGAACCTTCGCGAGGCCGATCGCGACAAGTGCGACGAAACCCATCCACTTCAGGCCAGTGAGCCAGGCGAGTCCGGTGATCAACCCATCATCGATATCGCAGCCGCCAGCCGGTGTGCACCGTTGCTGGCCGAGCAGGAACATCAAGATGTTCTCAGCGAGATCGACAGCCGGGATCAGGTAAACGGCGCTCCAGATCCATCTCTTCGGAACCAAGCGGTACAACGCGAAGGTATACGTGGCGATGAAGAACAGGTCCAAGACGAGGTAGCCCGTGAGCAGATGCTGCCAGTCGGGGAGCTGTTCCTGGGTCAGAAGGCTGTGCCACTCGTCAGCACGTGCCCGGTCCTGAGGCCCCACCATCTCATTGAATGCCCACGACGTGTTCGTCGTGGTCAAAAAGCCGGCGGACAGCAGGCTAATCTCGTTCATCGCCAGCCAGAGAACGAGCAGCACCGACAGAAAACCACCGACCGGACTTAGGTTGGCCGGCTGCGGAGTGTCCGCTGATTCCTCAGGTGTCGAATCCGCTGGCGGTTGAGCGACGGATTCTGGCTGTGGCACAGTACTGGTCACGTTCGCCTCCCCGAACGTGAAAGCCGGCAGCGTTCCGGCGCCCTGACGACAGCGCGCCGGGAGGCATCAGCGCACACCGAACTTCCCCCTGGTTCATACATCGGGAAAGCGCGCCCGTCCGTTACGGCCAGCCCGGAGTCGGACACCAGTGGCGCCTCGATAAGGTGCACCGCTGGTTGCTGGACATCGCTCAGTCAGACATTCAGAATCTCTGCCGGGGGGAATCGGATGAGCGAGGGCATCAATGTGCGGCCGACAGTGGTCGCAGCTTTCGTGACCGCTGGGGTTCTGCCGCTGTTGGGGAGCCAGCTTCAGCAAGACCTGGGATGGACGTTCACCCTGCCACTGGTGGGCTGTGGTGTCGTGGCCGGCCTGTGGGCGGGCGTACGAACCTCGTACTCTGACCATCTTCATCGGTGGGGCTACCCGGCCCTGATCGTCACCTACGTCATATTGCTCCTGTGCCTGACTGCTCTCCGCAACGTTCCAGCAATCTGGGCGATAGTTCCACCCGTAGCACTTTGGGCCGGCGCAGTGACGATACTGGTGCGGTCACCGGACGCCAACCAGCACGAGCAACTGGCCGAGTCCGGGTTCCGGGTCGCGATCCTCGGTCTGGGGATCGTTGGCTTGATTCGGGGCATCAAGGCCGTGGTCGCAAGCAGTTGGCTGGAAGCGTCTTCCCTTCTGGGGTGTAGCGTCGCCGTGTTGCTGTACAGCGCATTGTCGTTTGCACGCCTGTCGCCGCGGGTTCGCTCGGTTGGAGTTGCCGCGGCGATCATGGGCACGGCAGTTGCCGTAGCCGTGCAGACGATCGGCGGTGAGTACGGCGACCTGAACGTTGCTACGCCGATCGTCTTCGCAGTCTGGATGGCAGTTCTCGCGATCGCTTTGCTGCTGAACTTGCGCAAGCCTTCCGGGGTTCTCACTGCCATAATGGGCCTTTCTGCAGCAGGTAGTGCAGTCATCTTTACCGCTGACGACGCCGGCATCCTGTCGATCGGAGGCAGTGTGAGTCTGGCGTTCGCCGGCATCGGAGGCGGCATCGCCCTCTACCGCGGCAGCCGCCGCATAGCCAGGGCTGTGGTAGCCATCGGGCTGGGGCTGACCTTCATAGCCGTCGCCCTTCTGCAGTATGAGGTGAACTCGCTCAGCCCTGGTTTGGTCGCCCTCGGTGTCGGTGCCGTCGGATATGGATTCTCGAGGTTTGGCCACGAGAAACCAACGCTCGCCTGCGCGTGCGTCCTATCCGGCCTGAGCGCCCTGCTTGTCTTGATACTGCAGACTGCTCACTCCACGGACGTCGAGTGGATGCTCGGGATCACGACTGTTGTCCTCTTTGTCGGCACAGGCACCGTCCTATTGCTGGACTCGGACCTCCTGACAATTACCTACATCCACTGTGCGTCGGCGATCTTCATCATCCTTGGCGTGTCGGACTTGATCCAACGAGAGTTCGACCTCGGCGTACCGGTCATTGTGGCCGGCCTCATCGGCACCGCGATAGCTCAGTTCGGCTGGCGACACCGCAGCATCCTCTGACGGTCGATCGCAGCACGAGCTGCATCGTGGGCGGCCACTTGATGCGTGGTCAGATGCCCCGGTGGCACGATACTTCGCGCTTCCGGGCGCGACCTATTTGATGGCCGTAGCCCCCACAACCCCCTTCTTGGTCACTCATCATCTGTGAGGCCCGGGTGGTCGAGCAAGGGGAGGCGGCTTCCCCAGCAGAGGGTCTGTTCCTGACCTGACCCTGGTGACCACTGTGGGAGTTTGCTGACATCGGCGGAAGTTTGCCGGATTATGAGGCGGGGAGTCGGACATGGGGCGGGGAAGGCTGGGGATGGACAGGGCGGGAGCGGTCGAGGCTTCGCAGGAGCTGGGGAACTTGCTGGCTGCGGCTGTTGGGTTGTCGGCGACTGACGTTGTGACGACGGGCCACATTTGGCGGGCGCTGCGGGCGGACTACCCGGGAGCGTGGCGGCGGATCAGTCCTAAGGATATCGATCCGCTCGAGTATGTGTTGCTGAATGCTGGCGGGGCTCGGGCAGTGGTTGGCGGGGTCAAGGTCGACGGGCATGTGGTGGTCATGCTCGAACTGGCTGCGACGTTCGCGGCTCGTGCACGATCTGCACGGGTCGAGGTCGTACATGTGGCGGTCGCACTGGCTGCGTCGAGGCGGTCAGGTGGTGGCTCGCGGCTCATGACCGTGGTCGCGAAGGCATTCGGTGGCGCGGACCTTGGCGATCTCGACAGTGCTGTCACAGCGTTTGTGCGAGATGGTGGGCCGACAGTCGGCGTGCGGCTGGATCTGAAGCCGGACGTGCCGCGGAGAAGCAAGAAGCGCTACGACCGAGCTTGGGACCGGATGTTCAAGATGTTGGACCGCCGTGCCTGGGATCGGACGCTCGAAGTCACCGCGGAGGTTCGGTTGCTGGCCGCCGAGTGGGGTGACCACTGGCACGCACAGGCCAGCATCGGTCGAGCTTGGCTGGTAGAGGCTGAGGTTCACGGCGAGTGTGAACGATTCCAGGATGAGATCACTTGTCTTGAGCTCGCGACCCGGTACTTCGAGCGAGATCCGGAGAACGCCGACGATCTCGGACGTGCGCTGTTCGGTCTCGGTGTCTGCCTGCTGCACATTGGCGGAAGCGAGGTGGCGCTGCCGTACTTCAGAAGGGCACGTCGGTTCATCAGCGCCAAAGATGAAGACGGTAAGGATCAGCGATCGTTCGTCGATTCGACGCTGATGACTGCCGAACTGGCCGAACTGTCTGCGGGACGCCTGGAGCAACTGGTCGAGATGATCGGCAACATCCCGGATGTCGCATATCGGCGCTCCGCAACGCTTTTCTTCGTATCGAAGGTTTTCGAGCACCGCATCGAGACGCAGTATGCGCGGGCGGTGTGGCTTCTCGATCGCCTGGCCGGCGAAGCCCGACAGGCGGAAGACGTCGAGACCGCTCTGCGGATCGCTGGTCTGATGGGACTGTGCCGCGAAGGTCTATCACCTGTACCAGACGCCGTCCGCAAACTGGTCGGATGGCTGTCGGAGCGCGTCGCATCCTTGGTCCCAACCGATCAGGCAACGGCATTGGTCGGGCAGGCCATCTGTCAGCATCTGGACGGCCACCTGGACCAGGCCGTGGTGTACTCGGTTCGGGCCGTGGCGATCGCTGACTGCAGCGATCGAGACATGCAGTCGACATTTCTCCGTAGAGCGACCAGCGGCATCGGCGCTGGCATCCGCGAGGCGGCTTTTGATGCGGCGATAGCCTACGGCGACCTGCGGCTGCTCGCCGAGCTCATTGAGACGGCGCGATCGGGTGGGGCGGCACAGCCTCACGAGGCGAGTCCGGCTGTCGGTGAGGTGACGCGGGCGTTCCTTGGTGGCGGCGTTGTGTTCGGCCCGATGGTGCCGCTGACCGTTGGCGGGATCTCCGCGCTGAGCGCCTGGTATCCCAGGGACGTGCCGGTAGGAGACAGCATCAGTCTCGAGTGCGTCATCGAGTCCGTGTCGGGTCAGGATTCCTGGTGGTGGGCGACGTACTGGGGCGTGAGCAACCTGTACTGGATAATGCGGAGCCCGGACGGTGAGTTCAGTGGCGGGAGCACTTCTCTCACCATCGAACTGCGGACCCTTGTCGACAGCGTCTTCCGTGAGGTTGATCCGACGAGCTTCGTCAGCGAATCGGAGATGGCTGCGCGCCACGGCAATCGAGCAAGCTGGAAGTACCAAGAACATCTCGATGAGCTGATCGCGGCCAGCACATTCCGGAAGGATCCGGAGGGCGAGCTGAAGGTGATGCAAGAGCTGGGCGAGGCGATCCTGCCCCCGCTTCTCGTCGATCAGATCCGTCGCCGACGACACCGCGCACCGCTGCGGCTGGTGACGTCGGGGAACTTTCTGCCGCTGCTGCCGATGGCCACACTCGCGATCGGACGCAACGACGACGTCCGCCTGATCGAGGGTGCGATCCTGATCACGGCTCCACCGGCAGAGCTCGTCCAGCAGGTCCTGCGGACACCCGTCGTCGAAGGTGCCAGTTTTCCCGCGGCGCTTGTCGCCGTCGATGCCAGGGGCGAGTTCGAAGATCTGCACAAATGCTTGCCGGCGGCACCGATCATTCTGACCGGTCGACCCGACGAGGCGCCGCCCGCTTCGGCGATGGTCGCTCCGCTGGACAGGGAGACGCTGAGGTCGGCGTTGGCCGGCATCGGTGCCGGAGCAGCAGCCACCCTGTTCTACAGCGGTCACGCCAGCCATAGTGCGAGTCCTGGAGATTTCTCCTCCGGGATCCCGCTCGCCGGCACAGACGTGCTGACCGCAGGCGAGCTCATCGCTTCGGCAGGGACGCCCGAAGCATGGCAGTTCCCGGCCCGCGTCGTACTGGCAGCCTGCAGCTCCGGGGGATCGACCGGCGCCGGACGGGGCGAGTGGCTTGGGCTGTCGGCGGGACTTCTGCTGAACGGATCGCGCCAGATCGTCGCGACGTCGTGGCCGACCTGGGACACACCCGGTACGGCGCGCTTCGACCGATCGATCGCCGAGATGATGACGATGTCGCCTGATCCGGCCACGGATCTGCGAGTGATCCAGCTCGATCAGCTCGAGCGCTGGCGGACCCTGGGAGCGAGTGCTGGACTTGACGCGTCCCCGGTCTGCTGGGCGGCGTACCACGTCATCGGCGTGCGCTGAACAGCCTCAGTCGTCCAGCACCCACTGCTCGTCGAGCTCGCTCCAGCGGAACGTCGGACGTACTGCCGGCGGCTGGTGGTTGCTCGAAAGGTGCGTCACCAATTCCGCGAGTGCCTCTCGCGGCACATCCTTGTCGATCAGGTACCGGCGGCCCGTGGAGTCGTCGTCGAGGATGATCAGCCCGTCGCGCCGGGTCCGATGAGCTTCGTAGAGATCGCTGACCAGCCGACGCAGTCCATCGACGGTGGCCTCGGCGCCCTTCTTCGCCAAGGTGCCCAGAAATAATGCAAGCGGACCGCTGGCAGCGACGACCCACGGCAACGACGAAGCATCGGCTCCCTTGCCACGCTCCCGCTCGACGATGACCACACGGTCGTCAATGGCCAGAAACGCCTGCCGGACGCCCTGGACTTCACCGTCGGTCGCACGCGGGTCGGTACTCACCCTGAGCTCGAAATCTTGCATGCCGGAAATGTAGCTGTCCGAACTGTCGCCACGGAACCACTTGAATCCCTTCGTCGCCCTAGGCCAGGAGTCAGGTTCTGTACAACGGCGGACGTGGTTGGAGGTTCCTGGCGTGCACCGAGCCGGTCGGTGTAGCTCTGGCTCAACCGAGGAGTCGTTCGTGCGTTGGTCGCAGCTCACCGTCGTCTCTCTCGACCAGCTTGTCCCGGGCTGGCCGAACTTCGCACCAGTACTTCGAGATCCGCGTCCATCTCGCCAGGCGTAACCGCTCATCGGCCTGCTCCACCACTGCTCCGTGAGAGGCTGACAAGCGTCGATCATCGCCGCGCACTGATGAGACTAAGGCCAGATCAGGGCGCAGATTGGCAACTCTGACTGGTCGGGGCGGTCAGCACCCGCAAGATCCTCGACATCTTCGAAGGCACCCAACAAATCTCCAGCTAATCGTCGCCCGCGGACTCCGCGGCAAGACATCTGCCGAGCTGAAATCGCCATACCTGTAAGGGATCTCGGCCTGCGCCATTGTTCCGTCAGCGCAGGCCGGGGCAACCATCGAACGGTCCACCCTCGGGACCGTGATCCCTCTGCTCCGTCAGCCGCGAAGCAAGCGCTCCAGTCGGCGATCCACTGCCCGCCGGGCCCGGTCGTAGGACGACGGGAGCACATGTGTGTACATCTGCAGCGTGGACCCCGGGTCGTGGTGACCGGGGTACTCGGACGCTTCCTTGATGTTGACTCCGTCCGCCAGGGTGATGCTGGCGAAGTGGTGGCGCAACGCGTGCAGACCGCTCGTAAGGTCTGCTTGGATCCTCGCTCAGCACTCACCTGCCGCTGAGTTGACCGTTACGCTCCAAGGTGCTGTGGACAGGGTCCAAGACGACCTGGAAGAAGCTCGTCACATCGGCGACCTCAGCAGGGTGGCCACCTTGCAGCAGGAACTCGCAGGCCGCTGGGCGATCGCGTCGTAGCCCGGCACGACGAACCGGTGCCTTGTGGTCCCAGTCGGTGTAAGGCTGACCCTCGGACCGTTTGGTGGCCGCCGCTGGCCCATCTGATGGCAGGTCGAACGGCGTAACGCTGCGGTGTGCGTGAGGTGACCTTTGGCGTGGGGATCTTCACGACCTGCACCAGTCGCCGACGACGACTTGCGGCCCGTGGCTGCTCGAGAGCCAGGGCCGCCAGCCACGGGCTGACAGTAGCGACGGACCGCGACCTCGGCTCCTGCACGTTGGAGCTTGCCGCGGGGATGCCACTCACCAGGGTGACTGCACCAGGACTCCCGCTGGCTGAGCACTTCTGTTCACGAGCAGAAGTGCTCGCCAGTGGTCCGCTGACACGCGACCCGATCTGTCCTAGCTTGAGCGGGCGCCCAACCCCTGACGCGCGGCGTCCCCAGGAGGAACGAATGAGCAGAACCTTGCCTGCGGCAATCCGGATCGGTGCTGCCGGAGTCGCCGCGGCCTTGGCGACCGCAGTTGTGCCCAGCACCCCTGGGGCAGCCGCGCCGCCTGGTGTCCGGGCGGACACAAGCGTCGTAGCTCGGCACACCGTCGCGAACAGCTCCCCTGCGGGGGCTGCACTCGCCGGTTCCGCCGGCGCAAGCGTCCTCGCTCGGCACACGGTCACGCTGCTCACCGGTGACGTTGTGAAACTGACGCGTTACGCCGGCGGTAGGCAGGCGGCAACCGTCCACCCGCCAGCTGACCGCAGCGACGTGGGCTACTCCACTCAACAGGTGGGCGAGGACCTCTACGTCGTCCCGAACGACGCTGCACCGCTGCTCGCAACGGGCACACTGAGCCGGGACTTGTTCGACGTCACCAAGTTGGTCGCGGCCGGCTACGACGACGCGAAGGCCGCATCCCTGCCGATGATCGTGCAGTATCGCGAGAACCGGATGCATGCCCAGGCGGCGCCGACGCTGGCGGGCACCAGCCGAGGCGCGATCTTGCAGAGCATCAACGCGGTCGGGGTACAAGGAAGCAAGCGTCGCGCGCACGCGTTCTGGAGCTCGCTGAGCGGCAACACCGCCAAGCAGCTCGGCAACATCAAGCGGGTCTGGCTGGACGCCAGAGTCAAGGCCGACCTCCACGAGAGCGTCCCGCAGATCGGGGCGCCGCAGGCCTGGGCGGCCGGTTATGACGGGACAGGAGTCGACGTCGCGGTCATCGATACCGGTATCGACGCGTCGCATCCGGACTTCGCGGGCAAGATCGCCGCCAAGCAGAACTTCGTGCCCGCCGGTGCACCAGGCGGCGGCGACCCCGCCGACGTGACCGACCGGGTCGGGCACGGCACACATGTGGCCTCGATCATCGCCGGTTCCGGCGCCGCCGACGGCGGCCAGGACAAGGGTGTCGCGCCAGGCGCCGAGCTGATCGTCGGAAAGGTATTCGACGACAGTGGCAACGGGACGGCATCAGCGGTCATCGACGCGATGGAGTGGGCCACCCAGACCCAGCATGCCCGGGTAGTCAACATGAGTCTCGGATCGAACCAGCCGAGCGACGGTACAGACCCGTTGAGCCAGGCCGTCAACGACCTCACCGCGCAGACAGGCGCGCTGTTCGTGACCGCCGCGGGCAACGCGGGACCGGGCGAAGGGACGGTGGCGAGTCCCGGCGCAGCCGACGCAGCGCTGACTGTGGGCGCGGTCGACCAGTCCGACCACCTCGCCGACTTCTCCAGCCGCGGCCCGCGGTCCGGCGACTACGCGATCAAGCCCGAGATCGCTGCGCCCGGCGTCGGCATCGTGGCGGCTCGAGCCTCCGGCACGCCGCTTGGCGACGCGGACCCGGTCGGCCAGAACTACGCGCGGCTGTCCGGCACGTCGATGGCCACGCCGCACGTGGCGGGCGCGGCCGCGATCCTCGCGCAGGAACACCCGGACTGGGCGGCGGCCCAGCTCAAGCCGGCCCTGATCAGCACCTCCAAGGACGATGGCTACAGCGTCTACCAGCAGGGCGCCGGCCGCGTTGACGTCGCACGAGCGTTCAGCCAGCAGGTCTACGCCGATCCGGGCACGCTCAACCTCGGCTACTTCCGCTTCCCGCACACCGCCCAGCCACCCGTCACGAAGCCCGTGACCTTCCGGAACAACAGTTCGTCCGACGTGACGCTGAAGCTGTCCCTCGACGTCACCGGCCGGAGGTACGGCGTACCGCCGGCCGGCATGTTCACCGTCAGCCGGCCCAAGGTGTCCGTGCCCGCGCACGGTTCCGCCGCGGTGACTGTGACCATCGATCCGAACGCCGGCCAGTTCGACCTGTACGGCGGCTACCTGACCGGTACGGCCGGCGGCATCGAGGTCCGTACGTCGATCGGCGCCTACGTCGAGCCGGAGATGTACAACCTCACGGTGCCCGCGATCGCCCATGACGGCCGCGCGGCCTCTTCCTTGAGCCAGGTCGAGCTGTACAACCCGACGCTCCCTGGAATCTCCGGGACGCACTTCCAGATCCAGAACTACTTCGACGGCGTGACGCCGACGTTCCGGGTCGAACCGGGGACGTACAGCCTGATGGGCTACATCTTCACGATGGACGAATCGAACGTCTTTTACCGCTCCATGGCTCTCGTCGGCCGGCCACAACTGCAGGTCACCCGCGACATGACGATCACGTTGGACGCGCGGCCGGCACAGAAGCTCGTCATCAACACTCCCAAGCCGAGCACCTCGGACGGGGTGCAGGTCGGCTACCACCGCAAGCTGTCACCGGACACGAACTTCGACAGCTCGTTCACCCTCCGAGCGCCCTTCGACCAGGTGTACGCGGTGCCGACCGCTGCGGTGACCGACGGAGAGTTCGAGGTCTACAGCAGGTGGACGCTCGTCGCGCCACCCATCCAGATGAGCGTCACCAAACCGCAGAAGATGCCGCTTGATCCGCTCTTCATGGTCAACTCCGCACCGGTCGACGGGACGTTCCGGCAGCCACTCGTCTACGTCGGCCAAGGCGCACCGGAGGACTACGTAGGCAGGAACATGCACGGCAAGATCGCATTGATCCAGCGCGGCACGAACACTCCCTCCAGCCAGATCCAGAACGCGCAGAACGCCGGCGCGGCGGCCGCTGTCATCTTCAACAACGCGCCCGGCCTGCTGTACACGCAGGCCGGCGACCCGGGCACAGTCCGCATCCCCGCCCTGACCATCAACCAGGACGCCGGCCGGTCGCTGGTGAACCTGCTGCAGAAGCAGCCGGTCACTATCCAGTACTCCGGCACCTCACAAAGCCCCTACCTGTACTCCGTGATGCTGCCCAACACCGGCCGCATCGCACCGAACCAGACCTACGACATCAACAGCAAGAACACCGCGCAGATCGATGCCGCCTACCACGCGGACGGCCCCAACCAGCTCGGATCGGACGACTACATCGCCTGGCGCCCGTGGACGAGATTCGGCTACGCCGTCGCCCGGCCGTTGCCGCATCCGATGCAGCGCACCGAATGGGTCAGTGCCTCACCCGAAACCCAGTGGACGCACACGGCCTGGTCCCAGCCCGTTGGCAATGGCCAGTCCGAAGGATTGGCAACCGCGTACCGGCCGGGCAGCCGGAGTGCCGAGAACTGGTTCACCCAACCAGCCCGTCCGGCCATACCGATCGGGCTGACCGGCTGGGAGGACTACGGCGCACCGGCATACCGCGAGGGCGACGCGTTCACCATGCTCCTGTTCCCCTACGTCGATTCCGAACAGCATCACGGGTTCACAGCGTATGGAACCGACAGCACCGACACCAAGCTGTACCAAGGCGATGAACTGCTCGGCGAGAGCAACAGTCCGCTCAACCAGTTCCCCGCAGTGCCTGGACAGGCCACCTACAGGCTCGTGTCGAACCAGCAGCGCAAGGCGCCATGGTGGACCTATGCCACCGACGTCTCGACGACCTGGACGTTCCAGTCGTCAACTCCGGCCTCCGGGCGGCAACTGCTCCCTCTCGTACAGGTCAACTACAACCTGCCGCTCGACCTGCTCAATCGAGCGCCGAGCCGCACCTCCTACAACTTCACCCTCGACGTCGGCCATCAAGCCGGCATCGACGGGCCGGCAATCACCGCCGTACACGCATTGGCATCCTTCAACGACGGCACCAGCTGGCAGCCAATCAGCCTGGTACGGACCCGTTCCGGGCAGTTCCGCGCCACCGTCCACCACCCGAACAAGGCCGACAGCGACGGAGCCGTCTCGCTGCGAGTCACCGCCACGGACGCGGACGGCAACAGCATCGACCAGACGATCCGGCATGCCTACGGTCTGAAGCCCCTAGACCAGGTCGCACCTGGTCTCTGGGCTGTTGCCCGAACTCGGCCCCGGCCTACCTGACGGATGGGCATTACTCGACTGAGTGGTCTCGATAGGGGCAAGATATGCGTGTGTTCACCACGGGATCTCTCGCCGCGGTCGGCATCAACGAGATCGCCGAGAGTGTCTACCGGACCCTGCTCGTACAGCCCGGTTGCACAGCAGTAGACCTGTGCCAGCAGCTGTCGGCGGACACTGGGACCATCGACTCGGCATTGACGGCTCTGGCCCGCAACGGACTCATCGAGAAGTCGCTCGACACGCCGACCCGGTACCTGCCGGTCGCGCCTGATCTCAGCCTCGAGGTGCTGATCATGCGCGCGCAGGAGGAACTCGACAAGGTCCGCGCGCTGACCAAGCAACTGACCGACAACTTCCACCGCGCGCGGTCACCACACGCACCTGAACTCGTCGAGGTGGTGACCGGCGCAGCGGCCGTCGAGCGACGGTTCGACGACATGCAGCGGCGCGCCAAGCGTGAGGTGAAGGTCCTCGACACTCCGCCGTACGCGGCCGACGCAGGCAGGCCGAATGATGTCGAGCTCGAGGGACTGGAGCGCGGTGTCGCGTACCGCGGCATCTACGCCCGCGCCGCCCTCGACGCCGGCCCCGGCGTGATCAAAGCGATCGCCCGCTACGTGGCCGCCGGTGAGGAGGCCCGACTCATCAACCATCTGCCGATGAAGCTGGCCACGATCGACGATGAGCTCGGGCTCCTGCCCCTCGAGGTCGACCAGGACGACGTCAGCCGGTGCTTCATCATCCGGCCATGTTCGTTGCTGGACACGCTGCTGTTTGTCTTCGAGACCCTCTGGGAGCTCGCTACGCCGCTCACATTTGAGAAAGGCGTGCCCCTCCTCCACGACAAGTCTGCGAATCAGTTCAGCAACCTCGACAGGCAGATCCTCAGCCTGCTGGCGGCCGGAATGAAGGACCAGGCAATCGCCCACCACCTCGGCCTGAGCTACAGCACCACGCGACGTCACATTGCGGATGTGTCGGCCCGTCTGGGTGCCGAGACGCGCTTCCAAGCGGGTATGCAGGCTGCTCGGCTCGGCTTGGGCGGCGCAGATTCCGACCGCCAAGCGGGCGTCGAGGTCCCAACCCGTCGAACTGACCGGGCCAGGGCTGGTGGTGTCGGCCCGGAGGTTTAGTCCAGGGCGTTGAGAATGATCGTCATCTCGACGGTCTTCGCCGCGGCGGTAGTGGAACAGCATCACCAAGCAATTTGGCGCGAGGCGCGGTGGCTTCGGCCATCGGAGCCATCCTGTCCATCGATGTGGCCGCCCAACGCGGGGGGAGAGACCAGGCCGAGGTACTCCTGGATGTCGTGATCCTGGCTCTTTACGCGCGTCGGAGCCCCCATTGTCGGTGCCATGGATACTCACGCGCCTGTCGGCAACCGACATGAGGCGGAGGATCCGGGATCAGGCCCACGGACACCGTCGCCTGCTTGGTCTGTTGCAAGACTGATTGTTCTGCTGGATCAGGCGATCGACTCTGCGGGCCGCAGTTGGCACGATCAGCGGGACTGTGGGACGACACACCAGACGAGTTTCTGGCTCGCCCCATGTCTAGCAGCCGTGGTCGCCGTGTCTCCGGCTTACCGAGGACCACTGCTGCGTCGCTTCTCGAGGAAAGCTCCGCAGAGCACGAGCGCGAGCTGCTATGACCGACGAGTGCCGTACGCCTGCCTGTCCTGGAATCCCGAACAGGGGTTCTGCTTGCGGTGCAAAGAGGTGACCTTCGAGGCCTGAACTGTTCGGTCTCGTGGAGGTCTGATGAGTGCATCAAGCTACGCCTGTCGATGGAGGATCGGCGGCGGTTGCTAAAGGCAAACGTTCCTGCAGCGCGGTTCTTTCGGGTGGAGTTGCTGCGAGCAACCAGCAGTTGGCCCATGGAGTATGTGAAGGCGCTGGGTGCCGACTCGGTGTTGGCGGCGGACTCAGCTTGGCAGGTTGGGTTCGCGCCGCCGAGTCGGCGGGAGTTGGTCGAGCATCTGCGGGTCGATGGGTTTAGTTACGGCACGTTGGTGCGGGCTGGATTGGTCAACTGGTCCGATGCAGGGGAGGCGATCGATCAGCATCAGGATCGGTTGATGTTGATGGCTCGTGATCATCGGCTGTCACCGGTGGGGTTCATCGGCGTCGGGCGGGATGGTCAGGCTCGGTCGGTGAGTCCGGTGTCCGGCTTCGACGGCCAATCAGGCGGTCACGGCGCCTGGGGCGACAGCTGGGGCCGCGGGCGCGGCGGTGGCGGACACTGGCGACGTACGAGATGTCACCGTGTGGTGGCGTCGTAGGTTGCACCACACGGTGACATCTGGGGTGCGGGCTGCGCGGTCAGGCGGATTTCACCTCGCGGCGGAGTAGCCGTATGAGGCCGAGTGCGAGTGGCAGGAGGACCCAGATGGTCCCGGCGACCGCGATGTGTGCCCAGTCGCCGCCCTGGAAGGTCTGCTGATCGAAGGCGGGTGCCATGGCGGTGTTGACGTCGAGCCAGGGTGCGGCGTTCTCGAGTGCACCGACCATCGAGAAGAGCACAGTCCACGCGATCGGGATCACGTAGTACAGCACGATCGCGGCGGCGGTGTTCATCAGCAGCATGCCGAAGGCGAAGCCCTGCACGATGCCGATCAGTTGCACGGCGAAGAAGTCGCGGACGTTGGCGGCTCCGACGTTCCAGCTGCCGGCGCCGTCCATGAACGCCATCCCGGCCAGGTTGCTGAGGGCTGCGACGCCGAGTGCCACGACGACGGCGAGCAGGCCGACCAGGGTGACGGCGACCAGCTTGGCGACGGCGATACGGAGCCGGCTCGGTTCGAGGGTGAAGGTGACCAGGCCGGTGCGCTGGCTCCATTCGGTGGTGACGGCGAGGATGCCGAGCACCGGGAGCAGGATGCTCTGTGGGGTCGCGGTTGCGCCGACGAAGTTCACGAAGGTCAACTGGTCGGGATCGGCGACGAACAGGAACACGACGATGACGGCAACGGTGATGAGGCCGATGGCGGTGAGCAGCCAGAAGCCGGCCCGGGTGTCGACGAGTTTGCGCAGTTCGACCCGCAGCAGACGGCTGAAGGGTACGGGCGTCACGCTCGGATCTGGTGAGGCTGCACGGTGGAACGGTGCTGGGTGGGTCGCGGTACTCATGCGGTGACCTTCTCTCGCGCGTCGTCGGCGGTGAGCTGCAAGAACATGTCCTCAAGTCCGGCGCCGTCCGCGCCTCGCAACTCGGTGACGACGACGCCGTGCTTCGCGGTGGCCGTGGCGATCTGCTCGCGGGTGGCCTCCACGACGTACGCGCCGTCCGGGGCGCTTCGGTAGGTGTAGCCGGCAGCGTCGAGGCAGCGCGACAAGGCGTCTGGATCGATGCCGCGGACCAGGGTGCCGGCGGCGTTGAGCAGTTCTGCCTTGCTGCCGTCGGCGACGATGACACCGCGGCCGATGACGACCAGGTGGTCGGCGACGACCTCGATCTCGTGCAGGAGGTGTGAGGACAGCAGGACCGTCCCGCCGCGGTCCGCGAAGCTCTTCAGGAGCCCACGCATCCAGTGGATGCCGGCCGGGTCGAGTCCGTTGGCCGGTTCGTCCAAGATCAGGACCTGCGGGTCGCCGAGCAGGGCGTGTGCGATGCCGAGCCGTTGCCGCATGCCGAGGGAGTAGTTGCCGACCCGGCGGTCGCCCTCGTCGCCGGACAGGCCGACGATCTCGAGCATCTCGTCCACCCGTGAGCGGCGTAGTCCCATGACGGTGGCGCCGAGGCGAAGGATCTCGCGTCCGGTGCGTCCGGTGTGCTGCGCGGAGGCGTCGAGGAGGACCCCGACGTGCCGGCCTGGGTTGGGGAGCTGGGCGTACGGGACGCCGAGGATGGTGCTGCGACCCGCGGACGGTGGGGTCAGGCCGGTCATCATGCGCATTGTGGTCGACTTGCCGGCCCCGTTCGGGCCGAGGAAGCCGGTGACGGATCCGGGCTGGGCCCGGAAGGACACGCGGTCGACGGATTGGTGTGCGCCGTAGCGTTTGCTGAGTTCTTCGACTGTGATCATGACGTCGAGCCTGGCGCCGTTGGCAGGCCCGGCACATCAGCCGCGGAGCTCGGTCGGGAAACCACGGGATAGACCTGGGTAGCCCGCGGTAGGGGGTCGGGCCACGACCGCGGTCCCTGCCCTGAACCGCGCGCCTCCCGTACCTTGGGGAAGGTGGACGCCATTCAAGCCGCGCCACCACCTCCGCTGAGCCGCTGGCAGTCGACGTGGCGCTACCTCTTCGCCATCATCACCGGCCTCGGCTTCTGGACGGCAACGTTCTACAACGCCTACGGATGGAACTTCGCTCCGTACCTGGCCTTGGATCTCGTCCTCGGCATCGTCAGCGTGGTGTTGATGCACTGGCGACGGCGGCGTCCGCTCGCGATCGCCCTGCTCGTGAGCGCCATCGGAGGTGTTTCCTCCGCCGCATCGGGGGCTGTGGTCGTTACCGCCATGTCCTTGGCAACCCGTCGGCGGTGGCGAGAGATCGTGCCGCTGGCGGTGGTGGGAGTCGTCGCGTCCGTCGTCTATTTCGAGACCCAGCCCGGTCAGGCGGCATTGGCGATCTCGGTGCTGTTCACGGTGGTCTTCGTGAGCGCGGTCATTGCCGCCGGCATGTACGTCGGGGCACGTCGCGACCTGCTGGCCACACTGCGGGAACGAGCGGACCGCGCCGAACGTGAGCAGGGCTTGCGGGTCGGACAGGCGCAGGCCACCGAGCGGGCGCGGATCGCCCGGGAAATGCACGACGCACTGGCCCATCGACTCTCGCTGGTGGCATTGCACGCGGGTGCACTGGAGTACTGCCGGAGTCTGAGCGACGCCGAGGTGTCCAGAGCGGCCGCCATCACCCGGGAGAGCGCTCACCTCGCGCTGCAGGACCTGCACGCGATCCTCGGAGTACTGCGAACGCTCGAAACCGATGCATCACCGGAGCGTCCGCAACCGACGCTGGCCGACGTTCCGGCGCTGGTTCAGGAGGCCATCGGGTCCGGCACGAGAGTCCGGTTGCACAACCAGGTCGACGACCTGGCGGGTCCGCCCGACGCGATCGGACGCGGCGCGTACCGGATGATCCAGGAGAGCCTGACCAATGCCCGCAAACACGCGCCGGACACCGCCGTCGACGTCACGCTCACCGGTCGAGCGGGCGGGCAGCTGATGCTCGAGGTCCGGAACCCGATGCGGCTCGGCTCCGCGGTGAGTGCGACACCCGGCTCCGGTCTCGGCCTGCTCGGACTGACCGAGCGTGCCGAGCTGATCGGTGGCCGCCTCGAGCACGTGAAGTTGGACGGAGACTTCGTGGTCCGCGCCTGGTTGCCGTGGCCGGCATGAACAACCCTCCGAGCGGTCGCATCCGGGTCGTGATCATCGACGACGACGCATTGGTCCGCACCGCACTCGCGATGATCCTGCGCGACGACGCCACGATCGAATTGGCCGGCGAAGCAGACGACGGCCAGACCGGGCTCGACCTCATCGCGCGGGCCGCGCCCGACGTCGTACTGATGGACATCCGAATGCCACGACTGGACGGTCTCGAGGCCCTCGCCTCGCTGATGGGCCAAGCCACGCCGCCCAAAGTGATCGTGCTGACAACGTTCGACGCCGACGACCACGTACTGCGGGCACTGCGCGACGGAGCCAGCGGATTCCTCCTCAAACACACCCCACCCGCGCAGATCGTCGAGGCAGTACACAAAGTTGCCGTCGGCGACCACATGCTCTCTCCCAGCGTAACCGCCCAACTGATCGCCCGGCTCGGTCACGACAATCCCGAACCCCAGCGGGTCCTCGACGCGCAGTCGCTGACCCAGACCCTCACCGACCGCGAACGCGAAGTGGCCATCGCGGTCGGCGAAGGCAAGGTCAACGCGCAGATCGCCGACGAGCTCTACCTGAGCATGGCCACCGTCAAAGCGCACGTCTCGCGCATCATGGTCAAGCTCCAAGCCACCAACCGCGTGCAGATCGCGAACCGGATCCACGACGCAGGCCTGCACTAAGGTCCATCAACTGCCCGCTGAGCGGATGCGTTGAGCCCGAGGGCAAGCGACGGATGGAGCGCCGAAGGCGGCGAAGGCTCGAATTTTGCCGGACGAGCCAGGCGGCACGTCGCCTGGCAGCGCCGGCGTGAAGTCGCCTCGAACACCGCCAACGGAGTGGTTGTCTGTCTCCACCTTGGCGGCAGCCTCAGAGAGCCACAGTCGCTGCTGTCACCGGAGTGGTGAAAGAATCTTCCGTGATCGCGCTCAGCGAGACGACGGCGCGAGGTCGACGCGGACCCGGCTCGGGTCGTCCTGCAGAACGATCACCGTGGCGCCGTTGGTGTGGGTCCAGCCGACAGGCAGGAGGAACCAGCGGTCGTTGGAGTAGAGCAGCGGCCGCAGACCGTTGTACCGGTAGCGATAGGCGCTGTCCTCGCCCGCCAGCTTCTTGAGGCCAATCCCTCGTCCTGGGAGGAGGTGCAGGTCCCGTTCGCTGTAGACGACCGCTTGTGGCTGGAGGCGCAGGGTCAGCTCGGCGAGCTCGGCGTTGGCGGTGCCGCGGGCTTGGGCGATGTTGGTGACCGCCCAGAACGTAGCCATGAAGACCATGGCCGCGATCAGGCCGCGGCGGAGATTGGCCCCCGCGCGGGCGAGTACCTCGATCCCGGGGACCGGCCGGCCGAAGGTGCACAGGATCCACAAGCCGTACTCGAACAACAGCCCGGACGCCGCCAGCGACAGCGGCGACCACAGTCCGCGCGGTACGCCGTACAGGCCCGCCAGGCCGATGCTCGCTGTGATGACGCTGAGGCCGAAGAGGCCGTACGCGAGCCCGCGCGCCCAGGCGTGGCTGCGTCGGCCGAGTGCGAACTTGAGCAGATGGTGAGCACTGAAGGCGACTGCCAGTACGAGGAGGAACGTCGCGGCCGGTTTGAAGAAGGTGTCCGCCGTCCGGGCGACGTAGGTGGTCGTGGTGAAGTCCAGCGCGCTCAGGCTGACCCCGAAGTACGAGTAGTACGCCCTCGCGCTGACCAGGCCGAAGTAGTAGAGGCCACCGGTCAGTAAGGTCGTCGGTCCGACGAACGCCAGGATCTCGAGCGCTCCACCCCAGCGTCGGGTGCGGCCCTTCGCCGCGGCGCCGCTGTCGGTCTCCGCTGCCTCGGTCACGGCGAGTCCGGCGATTCCGGTTCGGTGGGGTCAGGTTCGGTGGGTTCGGGTTCGGTGGGGTCTGTTGCCGGGGTTGATTCGTCTGGACTGGGGGACGTCGTCGAGGGTGAGGGCGGGGTGGTGGTTTCGGTGCTGGCCGTCGTCTCGACCGTGGGCAGTGGGGCGACCTTGGCCGAGAGGATCGCGCCGTCGCAGATCGAGGACTTCCCGCTGCCACAAGCGGGTTTGCCTGGACGCGGATCAAAAATTATCCAGGCGATCCGTGGTGTCAGCGGCGAGGGCGTGGGGCCGCCGGCATCATCGACCACAGCCGCCACGATGCAGGCGCCATGAGCCTCCGCGCAGTCGTCCACGGGATCCCCCGTGAGGTCTCTGAGGATTGCGGCGCATTCTTCGCTGTCGCCCGGCACGCCACCGGCTTCAGCGCAGGCCTTTTCGATTCGCTTCGCCTCTTCGTCGGTGATGGCGAAGGCTGCGACGTCCGTGACGCGTTCGGTCATTCCTCCGATCGTCAGGGTGGATGTCGGCTGGGTACTGCTCGGGGCTACCTGGTCGCCGCGGTTCTCCACGCTGCTATTGCATCCCGCCACTGTCAGCGCCGCGGCGAGCACGGCTGTGCCTATCCATTCGTTCGCCATTTCCGTCCCCCTGTTCAACGATGCGTCGGTTGACTACAGAGCGCAAGGCACCCGCCTGGGTAAGAATGGCGAGGCAGGGCGCAGCGTGTGCCTCGATCGCGGCCGTGGTGCTCGCGGCGTTGGCCGCGATGGCCTGCCTCGCCATCTCCCTCATCGACCGTTTCGCCCGCGGCAACCACAACTAGTGTCCAGATACTCACAGCCCGGCAACTGACGCCGAGGAGTCATCCCAAAACAGACCGGGCAAGAGACAGCGAAAGCTCTCAGAGAATCAGCACCCTGAGCACGGCGCGCTCGGCCGCGGTCTTGGTTTTGCCGAACGCGGTGACGTCACGGATGTGACCGTCGTGGTCGCGGAAGTTGGCCTTTGAGAGGTAGCTGACGGGCTTGCCCTTTCGTCGGTCTTCGCAACTCGGGTGGAGATGCTTCCCAGGTGCCAACGGGCAGTGGTGGCCTCGACATGTCATGCCTCCAACCAGTGCGATGGTTGGCTGCTCAACGCTGGCCGGGGTGGTGGATCCGAGATTTCGGCAACGATGCGAATCGGTGTGATGTGACGCACAGCCACGATGAGATGAACGCCGAAGAGGCGACCTGATCGAGAGCCGAAGGGGGACGGCGAGTGCTCACGCCGGAGCCCTGCAGCGTCAAAGAGGGACGTGAAGGGGACGCTGCAGACACAACGAAGCCCAGGACACTGGCGTGACCTGGGCTTTTGTGCGCCGCCAGGGACTCGAACCCCGAACCCGCTGATTAAGAGTCAGCTGCTCTGCCAATTGAGCTAGCGGCGCTTGTCGTGCTTTGGAACGATGAGGATCGTAGCAGGGCGGCGGGGGAGATGCGAAATCGGTTAGCGGGTGAGGATGGTCATGGCGGCGTTGTGGCCGCCGAGGCCGGAGACGGCGCCGCCTCGGCGGGCGCCGGAGCCGCAGAGGAGGAGGTTGGCGACGTCGGTTTCGGTGCCCCAGCGGCCGGTGTCGGCGTCGTCGGTGGCCCAGGGCCACTGCAGGTCGCCGTGGAAGATGTGGCCACCTGGCATGCCGACGGATTCCTCGATGTCGTACGGCGTCTTGGCCTCGATGCAGAGGTTGCCGTTAGCGTCGCGGGCGATGCAGTCCTCGAGCGGCTCGGCCAGGTAGGAGTCCAGGCCGGCCAGCACCCGGCGAGCCGCCTCGGCCCGCGCCACATCGTTGTCGGAGGCAAACAATCGGGCCGGGAAATGAACCCCGAACACGGTCAGCGTGTGGTGGCCGGAGGCAACCAGCTCCGGCGAGAGGATCGACGGGTCCGTCAGCGAGTGGCAGTACACCTCCGACGGCGGCGTCGACGGCAGCGCCCCCGAAGCAGCTGTTTGATAGGCGGACTCCAACTGGCTGTAGTCCTCGTCGATGTGGAACGTCCCGGCGAACGCCCGCGCCGGATCGTCGCCCGACTTCAGCGCAGGCAGCCGCGACAGCAGCAGATTGATCTTCAGCTGCGACCCCTCAGGCTTCACAGCGGAGTCACGACCACGCAGCGCATCCAGGGTGGCCGGAGCGACGTTCGACAGCACGTAGGAGCAGTCGACCGACCGCTCCCCGTCGCCACCCAGCCAAGTGACCGACCCGCGTACGCCGTCCGCCTCGACGGACGTCACCGACGCGTTGGTGACCAGCGACGCACCGGCCCGCCGGGCAGCGGCGGCCAGAGCGTCCGTCACCGCACCCATGCCGCCGACCGGCACCCGCCACTCGCCGGTGCCGTTGCCGATCAGGTGGTAGAGGAAGCACCGGTTCTGGATCAGTGACTCGTCGTGTAGCCCGGCGAACGTCCCGATCACCGAGTCCGTCGCGACCACCCCACGCACGGTGTCGTCAGCGAACCGCCGCTCCACGGACTCACCGAACGGCCGCTCGATCAGCTCGTCCCACAGCGCGGCGTCGACCCGGGACCGCATGTCCGCGGCCGACTGCAGCGGCTCAAGGAGAGTAGGCGCGACGGCGGCGGCCAGTGAGCCCACTGAGCCGTAGAACGCCGTCCACGCGTCGTACTCGGCGTCGCTCCCGGTCAGGGCGGCGAACGAGGCGCGGGTTGCCGGGCCTTCCGGTCGTTCGACGAGGAGACCGAGGTCGCGGCCGGAGCGGCGTACCGGGGTGTACGACGCCACCGCGCGGGACCGGAGGTCGAGACCGAGGCCCAGGTCGGCGACGACCTTGTCGGGCAGCAGGCTGACCAGGTACGAGTACCGCGACAGCTTGGCGTCGACGCCGGGGAAGACCTGCTGGCTAACCGCGGCGCCGCCGGTGTGCGGCTGCTGCTCGAGGACCAGTGTGGTCAGGCCGGCCTGAGCCAGGTAGGTGGCGGCGACGAGGCCGTTGTGCCCGCCGCCGACGATCACGACGTCGTAGAAGTCCATCATCCGACCGGCCAATCGAGCTTGTGGTACGCGGCGTCCCAGAACATCCATTCGTAGCGGCAGGTTGTGGCGAAGTGCTGATGACATCGTTCCCGCTCGGAGGCGCTGACGTCCAGACCATCCGTCACAGCCAGCACCGACTCGACGACGGCATCGAACTCGTCCGAGCCGTACGTCTCGATCCACTGCCGGTAGAGCGGGTCCGGCGACGACCGCTTCAGCAGTTCGCGGCCGACGTCGCGGTAGATCCAGTAGCAGGGGAGTACGGCGGCCACGGCCTCGGCGTACGTGCCCGTTGCGCAGACCGCGGTCAGATAGGACATGTACGCCGTTGTCGTCGGTCCGGACCCCGCAGCGTCGACATCGGCCGCGGAGATGCCCAGCGAGCCGAGCAGCGAGGTGTGTAGCGAGCGTTCGACCGCGATCGCGTTGGCGGCGTGCAGCGCGAACATGCTGACCGCGTCCTCGTCGACCGCCCGGCCGGCGACCAGGCTGAGTGCGCGCGAGTAGGCGCGCAAGTAGTGACTGTCCTGGACGATGAAGTAACGGAACGCGTCGTGGTCCAGGGTCCCGTCGATCAGCCCGGTGATGAACGGATGCCGGACGATCTCGTCGTACATGGAAGCGCCACCGCGGTCCCACAGCTCGCCGGAAAACGTCATCCCAACTCCCTCGCCGTCGACTGCCACCGACCTTATCCACAGCACGCGATCCGGACACGAGACGTAGGTCACTCGACCGCTCTACGCTGAGCCATGACGATCCAGGGGGAGCGAGTCGAGGCGCCGCCGGATACGCCGTTGCTGCGGCGGATCCGGGCGTCGGTGATCGGGGACGACCAGGTGATGCCTGGCCCGTATGGTCTGCGCCGGGTCACGTACGCGGACTACACCGCCTCCGGGCGCGCGCTCACGTTCCTGGAGGACTTCATCCGCGAGGAGGTCCTGCCGCGGTACGCGAACACCCATACCGAGTCCAGCGGCACCGGCCTGCAGACCACTCGCCTGCGTGAGGACGCCCGCCGGATCATCCTGCACAGCGTCGGCGGCGACGACGAGACCGCCCTGATCTTCTGCGGCTCGGGCGCGACCGGCGCGATCGACAAGCTGATCGGCATCCTCGGCCTGCGTATCCCGGCCGAGCTGGACGACACCTACCACCTGACCGACCACATCCCGCGGGACCAGCGACCGGTCGTGTTCATCGGGCCGTACGAGCACCACTCCAACGAGCTTCCGTGGCGTGAGTCGATCGCCGACGTCGTCGTGATCAGCCAGGACCACGACGGCCACATCGACATCCCGCAGCTCGAGCAGAGACTGATCGAGTACGCCGCCCGACCGCTCAAGATCGGGTCGTTCTCCGCGGCCAGCAACGTCACCGGCATCGTCAGCAACACGCAGCGGGTCTCGGCCCTGCTCCATCAGTACGGCGCTCTGTCGTTCTGGGACTGTGCGGCCGCGGCGCCGTACGTCGAGATCGGCATGTACGCCGGCCGCGACGTCGACCCGCTGTCCTATAAGGACGCGATCTTCCTCAGCCCGCACAAGCTGATCGGCGGTCCCGGGACTCCCGGCGTACTGGTCGCCAGGCGCGAACTGCTCCACAACCGCGTCCCCGACGTACCCGGTGGCGGCACGGTGCGGTACGTGAACCAGTTGGAGCATCGCTACATCGACGATCCGGTGCATCGGGAGGAGGGCGGCACGCCGGCGATCATCGGGTCGATCCGGGCCGGCCTCGCGTTCCAGCTGAAGCAGGCGGTCGGCATCGACGTGATCCGCGCCCACGAGGACTCGTACCTGCGCCGCGCGGTCGAGGCCTGGAAGAGCGAGCCGAGGATCCAGATCCTCGGCAACCTGGACGCCGAGCGGTTGTCGATCGTCTCGTTCGTGGTGAAGGCGCCTTCCGGGCGGTTCCTGCACCACAACTTCGTGGTCGCGCTGCTGAACGACCTGTTCGGCATCCAGTCGCGCGGAGGGTGTTCGTGCGCGGGCCCGTACGGCCACACCCTGCTCGGGATCGACCTGGTGCAGTCGCACGAGTTCGAAGAAGAGGTCATGCACGGGTGCGAGGGGATCAAGCCGGGCTGGGTCCGGGTGAACTTCAACTACTTCATCTCGGAGGCGGTCTTCACCTACGTCGTCGAGGCGGTGAAGCTGGTCGCGCGGGACGGCTGGCGGCTGCTCGGTGACTACCGCTTCGATCCCACGAACGGGTTGTGGCGGCACCATCGCGGCGCGGTCGAGCCGCCGCTGCGGTTGTCGGAGGTCGGGTACGACGCCGATGGGACACTGCGCTACCCGCGCCACGACCACACCGCGCCGGAGTCGGCTCTGCAGGACTACCTCGCCGAGGCGCGGGACCTCCTGTCCACCTGCCAGGAGGAGAGCAGCCATCATGAGGGCATGGTGAACTCCGAGTTCGACCACCTGAGGTGGTTCGACCTCCCGTCGAGGTGTTTGAGCCCCTGATTAGGTGGTGAAAACCTGGAACGCGTTCGCCGGGGCCGCCTAGTTCGCGGCCTCCAGGATTGCGGCGATCTCGTCGTACCCCCGGCTGCGCGCGTGCTGGAGTGGAGTCACGCCGTCACCGTCGGGCAGCGACGGGTCGGCGCCGGCGGCGAGGAGGATGCGGACGATCTCCTGCCACGGCTCGGTGCCCTTGCCGAGGATCACGGCCTCGAGCAAAGCGGTCCAGCCGAGGTCGTTGACGTGGTTCACGTCGATCCCGGTCTGTACGACGCGGCGGACGTAGTCGACGTGACCGCGTTCGCTCGCCGGGATCACCGAGATGCCGCCGAAGCGGTTGCGGAGCTTGAGGTCCGGGTTCGCCGGGAGGAGGGTCTCGAGCATCGCCACGCTGCCGGTGACGCCGGTGACGAGCCACGCCGAGTCGCGGCGGTCGTCCTGCGTGTCGGGGTCCGCGCCGAGGCCGACCAGGAGGCGGGCGACGTCGACACGATCGTTCAGGGACGCCAGCAGGAGAGCGGTACGCCGGTGGTCGTCGCGGGACTCGAGCGGCGCTCCCGCTGCCAGCGCGGCGGCGGCCTTGTTCGCGTCGCCTGCCGTGGCTGCGGCGAGCAGTGCGGAGGCTGCGGAGGTCGGGCGCTCGGTAGTGAGTACGGCGGTCACGGCGGTCTGACCGAGCTTCTGTGCACCTTGCACTGGCGTTGTTCCGTCGCGCTCGGCGGGGCGGTCGCGGTCAGCTCCCGCGGCGATGAGCAGGCGGACGGTGTCGACGTACTGCGGGGTGCCCTTGCCAAGGAGTACTGCCTCGTGGAGGGCGGTCCAGCCGAGGCGATTGACGTGGTCGACGGCCACACCGGCGCGAAGCAGGCGGGCGACTACCGGGGCGTGACCGCGTTCGGCGGCGCGGATCAGCGCAGTACCGCGGTAGCTGTCGAGGCTGCGGACGTCAGCGCCGTGCTGGAGGGTCAGGTCGAGCAGGTCGAGGTAGCCCTCGCTGGCGGCGATCAGGAAGGTGCTCTGCACGGTGTCGTCGACCGCGTTGACGTCGGCGCCGGCGGCGATCAGTCGACGGGCTCCGGCGACGTCGTTCTTCCAGGCGGCGGCGATGAGTTGGGTGTCGAGAGTGTCGTCGGTCGGCACGGAAGAGGTCCTCGGGGTGAGCTGAGCGGTCGGGGTGAGCTGACCAGGGGTCTGCTGAGCGGTCGGAGTAGGGGCTGAGGCGGCCGTGCAACCGGTGGCCGCCGTCACCAGGATGACGGCAGCTACGGCGATCGGGCGACGGCGGGTCATCGGCGCGGCGGGGTCAGGGCGACCACCTGGTACGGCGGGAGCCCGACCGGCACGTCGAACTTGCTGTCGACCAGCAGCAGCCGGCCTTGCGCGAGCTTCGCGGTCGTGAACACCCGGTCCGGGTCCGTTGCGGTCGCGCTCACCAGCTGCGCCGTACGACCATCCTGAGACAGCCGGAGCGTGGTCAGCACCTTGGAGAAGTTCCGCACGACCCAGAGCGTGCGACCGTCCTGCACCAGACCGTCGGCGTTGACCAGGTCCGCCGTACCGCTGCCGATTGTCGACACGCGACCGGTCCGCAGGTCGAACCGCCACAGCTTCCCAACGTTGCCCTGGGCCACGACCAGCGCACGACGGTCCGGCGACAGCACGATGCCGCCGAGGTTGAATCCGCTCTGGGTCGGAATGGTCGCGGTCGCGTCCACCCAGGTCCGGATCGTCCAGCGACCGTGCTTCTCGGCGACGCGGAACACCTGAGGCGCGTTGGAGTTGGTCACGTACGCCGCTCCGTCCGGCCCGACCACCACATCGTTCAGGAACGCGTTCGGTACGCCGGTGTGGAGCGCGGCCAGCAGTTTGCCGTCGCGGTCGTACACCCACAGGTCCGGTGCACCCGGGTGGTCGATGCCGTTCGGACCGCCGGCGACGTACACGCGGCCGTGCGAGTCCACAGTGACGCCGCGTGCGGTCCACCGGCCGTCGGCACCGTCTCCGCGCAACCACTCGGTGGCCGCGGCGGACCGGAGAGACCCGCGGTGGATCTCGCCACCGGTGGTCTCCGACACGTAGAACCGCTGCGTGCGTACGTCGTACCCGATGCCCTCGTACTTGGACCCGCCGCTCGCCACCGGGTCGCCGGGCAGCTCGTACGTGCTGGTCCGGGCGGACGCCAGCGGCGCGCCGACGCCGAGCAGTACGGCGGAGAGCGCGAGAGTCGCGGAGAGGGAACGGACGGACATGAGTACCTCGCATCAAGTGTCGTGGACTGTGCATCCAGCCTGGTCGACGCAGGACGCGGGTACGACGGGCGTTCGGGGACGATCGAGTAGCCGTTCGGATGATTCTGAAGCGGCCTGACCGGGCCTACCATCGGCTGGACCATGACCAATCCAGGGACCACTTCACGCGCACCGGCCTGGACTGCCGGGATTCTGGGCCACGCCGGCGGGCTGGTGACGGCGCTGCACACGGCGTTCGTCGTGCTGGTGGTGGCGTCCGCGGTGCGGTACCTGTCCGGGCACGGCTTCGGGGATCAGGCGCCGTGGGTGCTTGGTGGGGCGGTGGTGCTGCTGGCTACCTATGCGGCACATCGACTGCTGCCGAGCAGGCTGTGGCTGGCGTTGCTGGTGGCAGTCTGGTTCGGGCTGGTCCTGGTGGCGCCGTCGTTCGCGTGGTGCGCCGTACCGCTGTCGTTCGTGGCGCTGCGGGTGCTGCCGTTCTGGCCGGCCTGTGCGGTGGTTGCTGGGATGGTGGCGACCACAGTGGTCACGTGGACGCGGATGACCGACCGGCTGGACCCGACGATCGTGCTGGGACCGGTCTGCGTCGCCGTACTCGCTGTTGGAGCGTATCGAGCGCTGGAGCGGGATGCGCTCGCCCGGCAGGCGCTGCTGGACGATCTGCATGCGGCGCAGGGTGACCTGGCTGATGCGCAGCACCGGGCCGGCGTACTGGCTGAGCGGGCGCGGCTGTCGCGGGAGATCCACGACAGCGTCGCGCAAGGGCTGTCCAGCATCAATCTGCTGCTGCAGGCCGCCGAACACGAGTGGGACGACCGGCCTGCCGCGGCCCGCGAGCACGCTGCCCAGGCGGCGGCCACTGCTCGCGACGGGCTGGATGAGGTACGCCGTGTGGTCCGTGACCTGGCACCCGCGGAGTTGGCGAGCGGTCCGGGGGAGCCGGCGCTGCCAGGTGCGTTGCGGCAGACCTGTGAGCGGCTCGCCGCGCAGGCGAGTGTGGAGGTCCGCGTCCAGGTGCACGGGACGCCGGTGCCGCTTGGCGCGGAGATCGAGACCGCGTTGCTACGGACTGCGCGCGGTGCACTGGCTAATGTGCTGGAGCATGCAGCTGCGAGCACAGCCGTGGTGACGCTGACCTATCAGCCGGACGCCGTCGTACTGGACGTCCGCGACGACGGCCGCGGTCTGCCGGACCGCACTGGCAGCACGGATCCGGACCGGGGGCGAGGCCTGGCTGGTATCCGCGATCGCCTGCGTGAGCTGGGCGGCACTCTGGTGCTGGAGAGTGAACCGGGTGAGGGTACGGCGCTCGCCGCGTCCGTCCCGTTGGTGCGCTCATGATCCGGGTCGCGCTCGTCGACGACCATCCGGTGGTTCGTGCCGGGATGCGAGCGCTGGTCGAGGGGCAAGAGGACCTGTCTGTGGTCGGCGAGGCATCCGATGCGCACAGTGCCGAGCAGTTGGTCGCCGCTGTTCGGCCGGACGTCGTACTGATGGATCTCAATCTGGGCTCCGGCCCGGGCGGTGCTGAGGTCACCGCGCGGCTGCGGGCCCTCCCGGAACCACCGCAGGTCCTGGTGCTCACGACGTACGACACCGAGGCCGACATCATGAGCGCGATCGACGCCGGCGCCTCCGGCTACCTCCTGAAGGACGCACCGCCCGACGACTTGTTCCGCGCCATCCGCGGCACTGCTCGCGGTGAGGTCATTCTGGCGCCCGCGATCGCGGCCCGGCTGGTGAAGCGATCCGGACCGACGCTGACCGAGCGCGAGGTCGAGATCCTCGGCCTCCTCGCGACCGGCCGGTCGAACCGCGAGATGGCCCGCCAGTTGTTCGTCAGCGAGGCCACGGTCAAGTCCCACCTGTCGCACATCTACACCAAGCTCGAAGTCGACACCCGGGCCGCCGCCGTCGCCCGCGCCATCGAGCAACGCATCATCCGTCCCCCGTCCTGAGGAAACCCATGGAGATCGAGAAGAGACTGGCCGAGCTGGGACTCACACTGCCGGAGCCGATGCAGCTGCCCGGCGTCACGCTGCCCTTCCCCTGGGTCCGCCTGTACGGCGATCGCGCGTACGTCTCCGGTCACGGGCCACTCACGGCCGACGGGAGGCTGCCGGAACCGCTCGGCAAGGTCGGTGCGGAGGTGACAGAGGAGCAGGCGTACGACGCGGCCGCGCTGACCGCGTTGTCGATGCTGGCCTCGTTGCGCCGGGAGCTGGGTGACCTGGACCGGATCGTCGCCTGGGTGCGGGTCTTCGGGATGGTGAATGTCGCGCCGGGCTTCCATCGGATGCCGGCGGTGATCAACGGCTTCTCGGACGTGATCCTGCAGTTGTGGGGTGTGGACGCCGGGCAGCACGCGCGCTCGGCGGTCGGGCAAGCCGCCCTTCCCTTCGACATCCCGGTCGAGATCGAGGCCGAGGTCGTCATCACCCCAGGCTGAGCGGCCCGGCCGCCGTGCGGCCGGGCCTGTCGGCTATCTGGTGCCCTTGCGGGTGGTCGAGGGCTTGGCGCCCTTCGAGGGCTTGACCGCGGTGTGCGCCGGGAACTTCCAGCTCTTGCTCTGGGCCATGGTGGCGAGTTGGGCGGCGGTGAACAGCGGCTTCGCGCGCGTGTGCTTGATCCCCTTCTCGGCCGGCCCGTTGTAGCTCACGAGGCCGATGTAGCGGTCGTCGGGGTAGGACAGCTCGACGCGATTGAGGAAGACGCCGTACTGCTCGTTCCGGGCGTCGGAGTACTCCGGCTCGTCGGAGGAGGAGTACATGCTCGAGCCATCGGGGTTGGTGCTGCAGCCGGGGCCACCGCCGAAGCAGGGGTTCCCCGTACCGTCGGCGGCCAGCAGTACCTCGACGAGGGACGCGCCGTTGCCGTCGTCGACGAGGTACGACGCCGCGATGAAGCCCTCTTTCGCGCTGCCGCGGACCGTCGGTTCGGACAGCGTGCGGCCCGGCGCCGCGATGAGGCGCTTGAGGGTCTCCAGAGCCTGCTGCGGTGTCCCCGCGGCCGGCTTGGCGAGCGGAGTCGGGGTCACGATCGGGACCGGCGTACCCGAGACGGAGGCCTCGGACGGCGTACCCAGCAGCTGGATTCCGCCCGCGACGAGTCCGGCGGTCGCCAGCACGGCGCCCGCCCCGGTCACGGAGAGCAGTGTCGTACGCCGGCGGCGTAGCCGGAGTCCTTGCTGGACGCTCCGGTCGAGGAGGTCGGTGCTGACCGGCTCGAGGTTCTCGGTGGCCCGGTCCATCAGACTGGGCAGCGTGTCGTTCAGGTTGTTCATCATGTTCCTCTGGGTCAGTGGGCGATCAGCTGTACGGCGTTGTCACCCAGCACCACGCGCAGGCGGTCCAATGCCCGGGCCGTCCGCGTAGTGATCGCGCTGGCGTTCTTTCCGAGATCGAGCGCGACCTGCTCAACGCTGCGATCTTCGAAGTACCGCAGCACCAGCACAGCCCGATCCAACGGCGCCAACTCGCCCAGCGCCTCCCGCAATGCCACCCGGAGCTCGACATCGCCCACCCGTTCAACCTGCTCAGGCAGCTCGGCAGTAGGCCGCTCCGACCAACTCCGTCGTCGCCGCTGCGAGATGAACGTCCGAGCCATCGCGGTCCGCGCATAAGCTCCCGGATTGTCGATCCGGGCCCACGTCTTGAGCATGTTCGCGAGCGTGTCCTGGACAAGATCCTCAGCATGATGCCGGTCGCCAGTCAGCAGCCAAGCCGTCCGGTACAACCGAGGTATCCCTGCCCGCGCAAACTCCTCGAAGTCTTCGGTAACCGCCATCCCCAGCCTCTCGTCGACGCCTTCACCCCAGAAGACGCACCGACACGGCGGTCAGATCACACTTGGCTCAGAAAACCTTCGACAACACCCAAACACAGAACGCCAGCAGCCCCACCACAAACGTCACAACCAGCACGACCCCATACCCAAACCACACGTTCCCCGAGCTCTTCACAACCCCATCCCATCAGCCCGCACAGAAACCCAACAAACCACCCCGCCACCGCGGAACCCAACCGACAACCCCAGCCCCCGCAGATAGCCAACCGACAACCCCGGCCGAGGTAAGGGGGTGTGGGTGGCGAAGCCCCCACCCGCGGCAAGCGAAGCGCAGCCGCACAAAATGCCGAAGGCGACCCGGTCTGCGCTCTCCGCAGACACAGGTCGCCCTCGCCTTCGGGTGAGTGACGGGACTCGAACCCGCGACCACCTGGACCACAACCAGGTGCTCTACCAGCTGAGCTACACCCACCATTGCCGTCCGCGTGCGACGGCTGAGCAATCATAGCGACGATGTCCGGGGACATGAAATCGGGCCCGGACGGCCCTGTTCAGGAGGCGGGTTGGGAGTCTCCGACGGGGTCACTGAGGAGGCTGGCGGCGGCTCGGGCGGTGTCGGAATCGGGTCCGGGCTGGGGCACGAACACGGTCCGGCGGTAGTACCGGAGCTCTTCGATGCTCTCGGTGATGTCGGCCAGCGCGCGGTGGTTGCCGGTCTTGGCGGGGGTGGCGTAGTACACCCGCGGGTACCAGCGGCGGACGAGTTCCTTGATGGAGCTGACGTCGACGTTGCGGTAGTGCAGGTGGGCTTCGACCTTGGGCATGTCGCGGACGAGGAAGGTCCGGTCGGTGCCGACGGAGTTGCCGGCCAGGGCGGCTTTGCGGGGTTCTTTGACGTAGCCGGAGATGAAGTCGAGGACCTGCTGTTCGGCGTCGGCGAGCGGGATGCCGGTGGCGAGTTCGTCGAGCAGGCCGGAGGCGGTGTGCATGTCGCGGACGAAGTCGCCCATCTGCTCGAGTGCGCCTGGTGGTGGTGCGATCACCAGGTCGATGCCGTCACCGAGCACGTTGAGCTCGTAGTCGGTGACGAGTACGGCGACCTCGATCAGGGCGTCTGCCGCCAGGTCGAGGCCGGTCATCTCGCAGTCGATCCACACCAGCCGGTCGTTCATGGGCACCCACCTTACGGCGAGCGGCCGACACGTTTGCGCGCGGATGCTCGAACTCCCGGCGTGGCGTGGACCTGGAGGGCGGTCAGCGGGGTGCGTGACCGAGGTGGATGCTTCGGACGGAGAGGACGAAGAGATCGGTACGACGGCCGAGGTACTGGTCGCCGTCGGGGTCCAGAAGCTGTTCCCAGGTGGCGAGATCCTCCGGGCTCAACCACTCACCGTCCTCTGGGCTCACGTGACCGTGGCCATGGCCGTGCCCATGCGTGGGTTCGGCGTCGAGGGTGAGGCGCTCGACCCGGTGCCGGAACTGACTGACGAGGCGGTCGCGCTCGTCGTCGGACAGCGGCGCCGGCGTCTCCGTCAGGATGCTGCGCGTCGTGACGTCGCTGAGGCCGGCGCGGGTGAGTGCGTCGGTCCAGCCGTACGGCATCGGCACTGTGCCCGGGAGCGACTCACGCATCGCCTTGAACCAGCGGTCCTGCGCGTGGTCGAGCCGCAGCTCGAGTCCCGGCTCACCTACACCGAGGTCCCACGGCAGGCTGCGGGCCGGCAGACCGCTCTCCGCGAGCGCCAGCCGCCCGCCCGGTGCCAGAAGCGACGCCAGCGCGTCGACCGCCGCCTGCTGGTCGGCTGCGTGATGCACCGCGCCGGCCGCCCAGATCAGGTCCGCCGGTGCGTCGATTGCCTTGCGCAACGGCTCGGCACCGTCATCCATGGAGGCAAGCTCGCACCGGACTGCACCGGCCGTGTGCTCCCGCGCCTGCTCCAGTACGTCGGGGTCCGAGTCGATCGCCACCACGGTCGCATCGGCTGTCAGAGCTTCTGCCAGCGCCTTGGCCATCCCGCCACCACCACAGCCGACGTCCACCGCCACCCTGTCGGTCTCGCGGACCAGACTGGTCGCCACCGTCCTGTTCCAGCCCGCTTCCCCCTCCGCCGAAGCCCGCAACCGCCCAGCCTGCTCTGCCCAATCAATCTGCACCATGCCCTCAAGTCTCCGCCGACGACTGCTGCTTTCCCTCATCCATTTGCCATTCCGGCAACTACCCGCGGGCCAGAGGTGGTCTTCCCGGGCTGGACGGGAGCCTGCCCGGGGGTGCCGGGAGGTTTGGCCCGTGGTGGGGGAGATCGGGGTCAGCACGGTTGCGGCTTGCGTCTCCAGGGTGCTGTCCTGTTGGGGATTCTGGGGAGGTGAGACGGGTGCAGCCTGGGACGGTGGGGCGGCCGAGGTTGGTGGCGTTGCTGGATGAAGGGGTACAGCGACGGCTGCTGACAGTGGTGGCGGACGCTGGGTTCGGGAAGTCGACGCTGTTGGGCTCATGGGCAGCGGGACGGGCCTGTGCCTGGCACACCGTGCGCGCCGAGGACGGCTCGCTGTCCGCCATGGTGTCCGGCCTTGTCGGTGCGCTCCGGCGGCAAGTGCCCGAACTGGACGCCATCCCGGCCGAGCTGCAGAGCCCCCGCGGACCGGACGCCGACGCTGAGCAACAGACCAGAGCCCTCGCGTACGCCGCTCTGCTTGCCGATGCACTGGACGCGAACCTCACCAACGACCTGGTGCTCGTCCTCGACGACCTGCATGAGCTGGACCCGGCCGCACCCGCCACGAAGCTGGTCGAGGGCCTGATCCGTACCGCTCCGCCGAACCTGCACGTGATCGTTGCCTCCCGCACCCCGATGCCCTTCGGGATCGACCGGCTCCGTGGCCGCGGCCAGGTGCTGGAGATCGACGCCACCGCGCTCGCGTTCACCGTCGCCGAGACGCTCGCCGTACTGGAGAACGTCCTCGGCGACGGCATTGAGGATCTCGCCGAGCCACTCCAGTCCGCGGTCCAGGGCTGGCCGGCCGCCGTACGTCTGGCAGTGGAAGCACTGCGGACCGCGCCCGCCGACCAGCGCGCCACCCGCCTGCGCCGGGCTCTGCGCTCGGACGGTCCGCTCTACGACTACCTGGCCGAAGAGGTCTTCGCGGCCGAGCCTCCAGCAGTACGACGCTTGGTCGCCGGCGTGGCTGTATTACCCCGGTTCAGTGCGGAGCTGTGCAAGGCGATCGGACTCACCGACAGCGCAGAAACGCTGCAGCAGCTCCGCACGCGCGGACTGCTCGTGTCCGCCGGCGAGGACGACGGCTACGAGCTCAATCCGCTGGTGAAGAACTTCGCCACCGACAGACTGGTCGTCGATGAACGCGAGCTGACTGAGCTGTCGCTGCAAGCCGGGCAGTGGTTCGAGTCCGTGGGGGAGCATCGCGACGCACTGGCGTGCTACCAGGCAGTCGACGCGGTGAGGGCGGCCTGCATGCTGACCGAACGCGGGCATGCGATGGTCAGCGGCGGCTTGGCCGAGACCGTGGTCGCGGCTGTCGGCGCGCTGCCCGCTGGGCTGCGGGACTCCGCGATGGATCAGCTGGAGGGCGAAGCTCGGCAGGTCCTCGGTGACTGGCAGGGCGCGATGGAGTGCTTCGACCGGATCATCGAGCCGGAGGGCGAGATCCCGGTCGCCATCGCCTGGCGGCTGGGCCTGATCCATCACCTGCGTGGCCAGACCGACGTGGCGATCGCGACGTACCAGCGTGGACGGATCGACGGACGGCACCCGACGGACGAGGCGCTCCTGCAAGCCTGGTGGGCTGGTGCGCACTGGCTGCGTGGCGAGTTCGCTGAGTGCCGCGCGCTCATCACCGCGGCGTACGAGACCGCCAAGGTTTCCGGCGACGACAGGGCGCTGGCAATCGTGCACACGGTCCTCGCGATGCTGGCCGCGGTGGACAGCGACCCCCGCGGCAACTCCTCCCACTACGTGCGGGCGCTCGAGTATGCGGAGCGCGCGGGCGACCTGCTGCAGGCGATCCGGATCCGAGTGAACCGCTCCTCGCACCACATCTCCGAAGGCGACTACGCACTCGGCCTGAAGGAGCTGGACATCGCGCTGGAGCTCGCAGATCGCGCGGGCTTCGCAGTGTTCCGGGCGCTGGCGTTGAACAACCGCGGCGAGGCGCTGCTCAGGCTCGGCCGGCTGGACGAGGCCATCGGCGAGCTGGAGGCGTCCCGCGCGCTGTACCAGAAACTGGAGTCCAAGCGGGTCGCTCAGCCGCTGTCGGTCCTGGGCGAGGTCTACCGCCAGCGTGGCGACCGCGCCATGGCCAGAGCATGTTTCGAGGAAGCCATCCCGATGGCCGAGGAAACCAGGGACATGCAGTCCCTCGTACCGTCGCTGGCCGGACTCGCCAGGGTCCTAGCCGTGGAGGAACCGGAGCGAGCCGCTGAGCTGGCCGCACTGGCACGCCAGGCGGTCGACTACGGCCCAGTCCTCGGCCTGTCCGGCGCACTGGTCGCTCTCGGCTGGGTCACCCTGCACGCCGGCAATCAGACCGAGGCGGCGGCGACCGCAGAGGAGGCTGCCGCGATCAGCCGCAAGCGCCGTGACCGGGCCGGTCTCGCCGACGCTCTGGAGCTGTACGCCGCAGCAGGCGGCGGCGAGGTCCTGCACGAGGTGCTGAACATCCGCAGTGAGTTGGGCGACCAACTGGGTGAGGCGCGGGCCGAACTGATGCTTGCCGGGCGCACCGATGGTCCAGAACGTCGTGAGCTCGCCCTGCGCGCACACCAGCAATTCCTGGCGGCAGGCGCAACGCGCTACGCGGCAGCCGCGCTCGCGACCAGTGACGCGACCGGTCCGGCGCCGGTCCGCATCGAGTGCCTCGGCGGCTTCCGCGTACTGAGGGACGGCAAGGCGATCCAGCTCGGGGAGTGGCCGTCCAAGAAGGCACGCGACCTGCTGAAGATCCTGGTCGCCCGCCGCTGCCATCCGGTCGCCCGCGTCCAGTTGCTGGATCTGCTCTGGCCGGACCAGGACGAGTCGGTCGCCTCACCCCGCCTGTCGGTGGCGCTGTCGACCGTCCGCTCGGTGCTGGACCCGAACAAGAGATACCCGCCGGACGGCTTCGTCGGAGCGGACCGCGCGACAATCTGGCTGGATGGGGAGCAAGCGGCCGTGGACGTGGAGCTGTTCCTGCATGACGCCTGGGAGGGCCTCAACACCGGCGACCTGCGGTTGCTCCGCGCGGCCGAGGCGGCGTACAGCGGGGACTTCCTGGAAGAGGACGTGTTCGCGGACTGGGCTGCGGGGATGCGGGAGGAGGCGCGGGCGCTCTACGTCCGGGTGGCACGGGTGCTGGCCGAGCGCGGGCGGCGTGACCCCGACGCGGCGGCGGGGTATCTGCTGCGGATCCTGCATCGGGACCAGTACGACGAGCGCGCGCATCTGGGCCTCGTGTCGGCGTTCCAGGCGAGTGGTGCGCACGGTGAGGCCCGCCGGGCGTACCGCACCTATGTGCAGCGGATGGCCGAGCTCGAGGTCGAGCCTGCTCCCTATCCGGCCGTGCCGGCCCGGCTTTAAGGCTGCCTGAAGATTCCTCCGCACCATCTGAGGATGGCTGCGCCGGTGCACAACCCTATGGTGGTCCGCGAGTTCGGGGACGCCGGTCATTCCGGTCGCGACTACCGCACCGAACCCGGTACGCCGGTCAGGGCGACCCTGGCCGGTGTGGTGATCCAGGCCGGTGCCGGTGAGGTCGTGGTCGAGTCGAACGCCATCTGGCACGTCTACGACCATCTGTGCGATCTCACGGTCAGCCAGGGGGAGACCGTGGAGACAGGAGACCGGCTGGGGGCGGCAGCCGGTACCTACCTGCACTACGAGGAGCGGGTGGCGCCGTACGAGGCGGACGGCCACCGGAGTCCGCAGTTCGACCTGCACACGAATGCGCGGCGCTACGGTTGAGCCGTGATCACGCCCTTCCAGACTGCCCGCCTGGCAATGCTCCCCCTGAAGGTCGAGTACGCCGGGCAGATGGCCAAGGTGCTGGCCGATCCCGCGCTCTACACCTTCATCGGTGGTGAACCGCCGACGGTCGAACGCATCGAGGCCCGCTACCGGCGCCAGCTCGAGGGACCGGGGCGTCCCGATGAGCACTGGCTCAACTGGGTGATCCAGCACGACGACGAGCTCGTCGGCTACGTGCAAGCCACCGTCACCGGCAGTACGGCGGAGATCGCCTGGGTCATCGGCAGCCAGTGGCAGGGGCGCGGTTACGCGAAGGAGGCCGCTCAGGGCCTGGTCGCCTGGCTGAACGCGCAGGGTATGAAGCGCATCATCGCCCACGTCCACCCGGACCACGCCGCGTCGGCAGCAGTCACCACGGCCGCCGGTCTCACCCGTACGGACGAACTGGACGACGGCGAGTACCTCTGGACCACATGACAACAGCCCCGGCCGAGGATCGGCCGGGGCTGCTGTGTGCTCAGGTCAGAGCGGGCGGACGTTCTCCGCCTGCGGGCCCTTCGGGCCCTGGGTCAGGTCGAACTCGACCTTCTGGTTCTCGTCCAGCGAGCGGTAGCCGCTCGACGCGATCGCCGAGTAGTGCACGAACACGTCGGCGCCGCCGTCATCCTGGGAGATGAAGCCGAAGCCCTTCTCGCTGTTGAACCACTTCACTGTGCCGCTAGCCATGATCTGTTCCTTCTGTGGGTCCTGATGGGTGTCGGTTGCCGCAACCAGCCCTCCCACACAAGGCCTCGATCAGGCCCGGAATGAGAAAACGCCCGGCGGATCACAAATCCGCGGGCGTCTTGAACGTACGTGGAACTGCAAAACTGCAACCGCTGGAAACCGTAGCACACCTAGTGCCCTGCGGCATGATCACCAGGAGCCACGGTGGTCGGGCACGAACAGGGTCAGCGGCAGGATCAGCAGCAGTACGACCGCGAAGACGACGAAGCTGTTGGCCTGGGCCAGCCCGCCGTTCTGGGCGTGCGCCAGCAGCGCGGTGGTGATTGAAACCGCGACGATCCCACCCGACTGCCGGAACATCCCGCGCAGCCCGGCGATGGCCGAGATCTGCGCCGGGGCCAGCTGCAGACTGGCGTTGTTCGACGCAGGGATCGACAGCCCCATCCCGATGCCGGTGATCCCCGCGGCCAGCGCCAGCCACGCGTACGGCGTCAGTCCGTGCGGGGCCACGGACATCACCGTCATCCCGGCCGCGACCAGCACGAACCCACCGATCATCGGCGTCCGGTACCCGGTCCGGCGCAGCGCGAAGACAGCCAGGCCGGCCACACAGATCATCCCGACGGCCCTTGCCGTGAGCAACGTTCCGGCCTGGAGCGGCTGGATCCCGTAGCGCGATTCGGCATAGAGCGGAACCAGCGCACCGAAGCCCAGGACGGCGGCGCCGAACAGGAAGTTGATCGCGTTCATCGCCCCGAAGCCGCGCCCACGCAGCAAGGAGATCGGGATGAACGGCGCGGCCCGGCGGTTCGCGTGCCGGACGAACAGGACGCCGAGCACGATCGCGATCACCTCGGCGCCGATGAAGAACGGATCGGCGGGCGTCGCGCCGTTCCCGCCGAGCAGCGTGATCCCGTACATCCCGAACAGGATGGTCAGCCCCAGCAGTACGGCGCCGACCCCGTCGACGCGCGCGGCGCGCTGCGGAACACCGCGCGGGATGAACCGCAGACCGAGGACGATCAGCAGGGCGCCGATCGGCACGTTGACGATGAAGATCTCCCGCCAGGACCAGTAGGTGACGATGATGCCGCCGATGATCGGGCCGAGGATGCCGCCGATCGGGAAGATCGAGGTGAACATGCCGATCGCGCGGTCCCGGTCGCGCCCGAACTGTTCGGACACGATGCCGGTCGCGGTCGGCATGAAGGCGCCGCCGCCGATCGCCTGCAGGGCGCGGAACACCACCAGCAGGTAGATGTTGTCGGCCAGGCTGCACAGCAGTGACGCGATGGTGAAGAGCACCGCCGCGCCGAGGAAGATCCGCCGCCGGCCGAACTGGTCACCGAGCCGGCCGGCCAGCGGCATGACGATGATCTGGCCTAGCGCGTAAATCGTGATCGTCCAGCCGCTCCAGGTCAGCTCCGCGTTCAGGTCGCCGCGGATGGCGTTGAGCGCGGTCGCCACTATGGTCTGATCAATCGAGGCCATCAGGAGAGCGATCGAGACGATGCCGAAGACCACCCGCCGGTGGGCCAGTGGTTCGTCCGCGGCCGGTTCGGCGATTTCCTGGGGTGCACTCGACGATTCCATCGATGAACAGATTACATTGCTTGCCGGCAGGCAATAAAGGGGTGACATGACGGACACCGAGACGTTGAGCCGGCTCCGCGGCGTGATCTCCAGGCTCGCGCGGGAGCTCAACGCCACGGCCACCGGCGAAGGGCTGACGCCGACGCAGGCGTCCGTGCTGGGCCTGATCGCGTTCCGCGGTCCGCTCGGCCTGACCGAGCTGGCGCAGCTCGAGGGCGTCAACCCGACGATGCTGTCCCGGGTCGTGGGTCGGCTGACGGAGCTCGACCTGATCCAGCGCGACCCGAACCCGGAGGATCTGCGGGTGATCCAGGTCGAGGCGACCGAGGCCGGGCGGGAGGTGCACGAGCGGGTCAAACTGCTGCGCACCGAGGCGATCGGTGCCTGCCTCGACGAGCTGCCGGACAAGTCGGCCCGGCAGGTCATCGACGCGCTGCCGGCGCTGGAGGAGCTCGCCCTGGCCCTCCGCGCGACCCACTCCTAATGCGTGACGAGTAGCCCGTCGACAGCGTCGTACGCGTCGGGTGTCCCGGACCAGGTCTCGGCGCACTCGGAGGTGCCGCACTCGCAGGCGAACGGGTACGGCGGCAGCTCCGCCAGCCCGATGTCCGCCTGCCACAGTCGTCCCTGACGACAGGCAGCCGCGTTCTCGAACTGCCGTTGCGCGCTCAACGCCGTACCTGCGGGCAACCGCGGCAGCTCGCCCAGTGCAGCCTCCACACCGCGAGCGATCCAGGCCCAATCGGGTGTGGCCGGCACCTCGATGAGTGTCCGCCCATGCTCCACTGCCTCACGTCGTACCAGCTCAGCCAGTACGGCGTCCCGCGCCAGCAGACCCTCCAACCGGGCACGCCCGGCGGGATCGTGCGCCTGGGCCAGCCGCTCCTCCCTCGCCCGCCGCGTCTGCTCCGCATCCGGCACCAGCCACACCGCTGCGATGACCGACTCATCGGCCATCGACGGGTACAACTGTGGCCCCTCCACCAGAGCCGGTACGTCGCCCAGCCCGCGCGCCCGCACGTCCTCGGCGACGAGCTCCAGCCGCGTCCGCGCGATCCGCACGAACGCGTCGGCGGCGTACTCCGGCCCCTCGGCCAGATCCTCAGCCAGCGACCGCATCGGTGACATCCGCCCGACATGGTCGTATGTCCACAGGTCCACCGGATGCAGCGGCAGGTCCGAGCGCCGCGCAAGGTCCCGCGCGATCGTCGACTTCCCTGCTCCGGGCGCCCCGCCGATCCACACCATCCGCGGCCAGGTCATCGCACCATCCTGCCAACACAATGGTGCAGCGATCTTCGAGATGCGGACGGAGCGCCGGGACAGGCCGGATTCGTCGGGCGAGCACTTGCCGAAAATGTGATCTGCGTCATGCCTTGACCGGATACAGGCGCCCGCCTACTGTATGCGGTATACCAAGCCCCTCCGGAAGGTGGGACACGCATGGACACCGCACGGTTCGCCGTCAACTGCTCGATCCTGTTCACCGAGCTCCCGCTGCTGGAGCGGCCCGCCGCCGCGCGCGCCGCGGGCTTCGCGGCGGTGGAGTTCTGGTGGCCCTTCGACACTCATCTACCGGGTGACGCGGAGGTGGACGCCTTCGAGCGCGCCATCCGCGACGCCGGCGTACAGCTGATCGGACTGAACTTCGCCGCCGGCGACATGCCCGGCGGCGATCGCGGCCTGGTCTCCTGGCCGCAACGCTCGCTGGAGTTCCGCGACAACATCGCGGTCACTCTCGGCATCGGCGAGCGCCTTGGTTGCCGGGGCTTCAATGCCCCGTACGGCAACCGCATCGAGGGCGTCAGCCCACAGGACCAGGACGACCTCGCGGCCGAGAACCTTGCGCTTGCCGCGACCGCGGCCGGGTCGTTCGGCGGCGTCGTACTGGTCGAGCCGGTCAGCGGCGCCGACCGCTATCCGCTGCGGACGGCGGCCGACGCGGTGGCCGTGATCGAACGGCCGGAACGAACCCGGCACCGGGGAGATCCCGGCCGGCCAGCACCTCGCCGAGCTCGCCGCGGCGGGCTATGCCGGCTGGATCGCGCTGGAGTACAAGCCCGCCCGCAGTACGGCGGAGAGCTTCGACTGGATCCGCTGACCGCACCCCGCAGTACGAGCTGAGCCGCCCGATTGGAGCAGGTATGCCCCGAATGACCGCAGCCCGCGCCGCCGAGGAGTTCCTCCGCCGCGAAGGCGTCACCCACACCAGCCGGCTCGAGGGACTGAGGAGGTAGCCATGAAAGTTGCGGTTCTCGGCGCCGGTGCGATCGGCGCGTACGTCGGCGCGGCCCTGCACCGCGGTGGGACGGAGGTCCACCTGGTCGCCCGCGGCGCCCATCTGGACGCGATCCGTTCCGGCGGTGTGAAGGTGCTCAGTCCGCGCGGCGACTTCGAGGCGCGGACGCCGGCCACCGACGACCCGGCCGAGGTCGGGCCGGTCGACTACGTCTTTCTCGGATTGAAGGCGAACTCCTACGCGAGCGCCGGCCCGCTGGTCGAGCCGTTGCTGCATGACAAGACCGTCGTCATCGCAGCCCAGAACGGCATTCCCTGGTGGTACTTCCACGGCCTGAAGGGTCCGTACGAGGGGCGCCGGATCGAGTCCGTCGACCCTGACGGCTCGGTGACGGAGGTGCTGGCGCTCGACCGTGCGGTGGGCTGTGTCGTGTACTGCTCGACCGAGCTCGAGGGACCGGGCGTCGTACGCCATCTGGAAGGCACTCGCTTCTCGATCGGCGAACCCGGCGGCGGTGTCTCGGATCGGTGTACGGCGTTCAGCGAGGCGATGATCGCGGGCGGGCTGAAGTGTCCGGTCGAGGCGGACATCCGCGAGGACATCTGGATCAAGCTGCTCGGCAACGCGGCGTTCAACCCGATCAGCGCGCTGGCGCGGGCGACGATGGTGGAGATCGCCCAGCACCAGGGGACGCGGGCGATGATCCGGTTGATGATGGAGGAGACGCTGGAGATCGCGGCCGCGGTCGGCTGTCACCCGGACATCTCGGTGGACAAGCGGATCAACGGCGCCGAGCGGGTCGGTGAGCACAAGACCTCGATGCTCCAGGACCTGGAGAAGGACAAGCCGCTCGAGCTCGACGTGATCCTCGCCGCCGTCGTCGAACTGGCCGACCTCACCGCTACCAAGGCGCCCACCCTGCGCGCGGTCCACGCCGTCGCCGACCTGCTCGCCAGCAAGATCGGCACCGGCCCGTCACTCGCCCACGCGCCGACCTCAGCCCCCGCCCCGGCGGTGCATTCCTGAGCCAGGTGGGTCCGGCCACAGCGACGCCGGACCCACCTGTTCCACTACAGCTCCAGCGGACCCAACGAAGGCCCCGCCACGAAGTGCGCTACCGGCTCGGCCATCACGTCCAGTTCGAGTACGACGAGCTCGTTGCGGCCAGGACGAAGTACCGGACCGGGCACGTACAACGTCTCCTGCGGACCCCGTCGCCAGTAGCGCCCGAGGTTGAACCCGTTCACCCAGGCAACCCCCTTGCCCCAAGCAACGGTCGACAGGAAGTGGTCCACCGGCTCCTCGACGTCGAACGACGCCCGCCAGGCCGTCGGGCCGACACCGAAGGCATCCGGCTCCGCGGAGTCCCACAACCGCGGGACGGCTTCCAGATCGATCCCACACGCCGACCACCCGGTCGGCTCGGTGGACCCCAGCCGGACCGGCCCGATCAGCCCTTTGGGCTCGCCGATGCGCCGGCCGTAGTTCACCCGACCTTGGTCCTCGACCACGATCTCGAGCCGCCCGCCGTGCGGCAGCATCAACGCACGGTCGTGCCGCTCCCGGTCGAGGACACCGACCGGAGCACCATCGAGGAACACATACGCCCGATCGCGGACCTCGCCGACAGTCAGCAGCACCGGCGCTTCGGCGGCAACCTCGATGCGGAACAACGCCAGCCGCGCATCGAGCTCGTCCAGGTACGGAGGAACGTCGTACGAGGTCCAGTTGCCCCAGGCATCCGGATCGGCGAGCAACCGCACCGGCGAGCCCAGCACCGCCGAGGTCTCCGTCGCTCGCGGCCCCGACGCCGGGACAACGTCGGGGACGGGCGCGTACCGCGAGATCACCTCGCGGAAGGCATGGAACTTCGCAGTCGGGCTCCCCGCCTCGTCCAGCGGCGCGTCATAGTCGTACGACGTGATGGTCGGGCGATAGACGCCTTTGTCATTGGCCCCACTCGTCAGCCCGAAGTTCGTGCCACCGTGGAACATGTAGATGTTCACCGACGCGCCGGCCGCCAGCAGCGCGTCGAGTTCGGCCGCCGCATCGGCCACGCCCGTTGTGTGGTGTGGCCCGCCCCAGTAGTCGAACCACCCGTCCCAGAACTCCATGCACATCAACGGCCCGGTCGGCTGGTGCTTTCGCAACGTCGCGAGCCGGTCACCCGCCCGCGACCCGAACGACGCCGTCCGGAGTACGCCGTCCAGCCCGCCGGCCGCCAGCATCGCGTCGACCGGCTGGTCGACGGTCACCAGCGGCACCGTGATTCCGGCGTTCCGGATGATCTCGGCGACGGCCTTCAGATAGGTCGGGTCGTCGCCGAAGGCGCCGTACTCGTTCTCCACCTGGACCAGCAGGACCGGTCCGCCCTGGTCGACCTGCAGCCGCCGGACAATCCGCAGTACGGCGTCCAGGTACTCCTCGATCGCGGCCAGGAACCGCGGCTCGTTGCGGCGTACCCCCACGCCTGGCTCCCGGAAGAGCCAGGCGGGGAGGCCGCCGTTGTCCCACTCCGCACAGATGTACGGCCCGGGCCGGACGATCGCGTACAGGCCGGCCGCGGCCACCTCCCGCAGGAACCGGTCGAGGTCGAGCATCCCCGCGGTGTCGAAGACATCCGGCCGGGGACTGTGCGCGTTCCACGGGACGTACGTCTCGATGGTGTTGAGCCCCATCAGGCGGGCCTTCTCGATCCGGTCGGCCCAGCTGTCCGGGTGCACCCGGAAGTAGTGCAGTGCCCCGGACAGGATCCGGAAGGGCGCACCGTCGAGGAGGAAGTCGGACTCACCGATCGCGAAGTGGGACACAGCTCAGCCGTTCACCTGGAAGCCCTGCTGATTGCCATAGGCAACCAGGGCGTCCTGCCAGGACTTCAGGCCGGCGTCCAGGTCGGACTTGGCCTGGTACGACTTGCCCACGGTGTCGCCGTAGATGCTGTTCGCGTACAGCTCGTACGGCAGGTAGGTCCAGCCCTTGACGACCGTTCCGGCCGCGCCGGTGAGCACCTCGTTGATCTTCTGACCGCCGAAGTAGGCGCTGGCCTTGCCGACGAACGCCGGGTCCTTGAGGTCGGCGGTGGTCGCCGGGAAGCCGCCGCTCGCGAGGAACGGCTTCACGCCCTCGTCGTGGTTCAGCCAGCGCACGAACGCGGCCGCCAGTGCGGGGTTCGCGCTCTGCTTCAGGACGGACTCGGTGCTCCCGCCGTTCTCCGCGGTGGCCGGCTGGCCGTCGTACGTCGGCATCGGGGCGACCCGCCACTTGCCCGCGCCGGCCTTGACCGACGCCTCCATCACACCCGGCATCCAGGCGCCGGTCGGCAGGGTCGCGATGGTGCCGTCGCCGAGCGCCTTGAACCATTCGTCGGTCCAGCCCGGGATCGCGGAGACCAGGCCGCCCTCGACGAGCTGGTTCCAGGTGCCGGTCCACTTCTTCGAGCCGTCGTCCTGCAGGTTGATGCTGATGTTCTTGCCGTCGGTCTTGAACGGCGTACCACCCGCCTGCCAGATCATCGACGTGGTGAAGCCGGCGTCACCGGAGTCGTTGGTGATGTAGGCCTTCGGGTTGGCCGCGTGTAGTTTCTTGGCCGCGGCGACGTACTCGTCCCAGGTCTTCGGCACAGTCAGGCCGTACTTGTCGAAGACGTCCTTGTTGTAGAACAGCGCCATCGGCCCGGAGTCCTGCGGCAGGCCGAACAGACCGCCGCCGGCGTGCACGGCGGCCCAGGTCGAGGCGGTGTACGCCGACTCGTACTGGCTGAAGCCGTACTGGTTCAGGTCGACGAGCGAGCCGGGCAGCGCGAACTGCGGGAGCGCCTGGTACTCGATCTGGGCCACATCCGGAGCGCCCGAACCGGCCTTGATCGCGTTCTGCAGCTTGGTGTAGTGGTCGTTGCCGGTGCCCGCGTTGACGTAGTTCACCTTGACGTTCGGGTACTGCGCCTCGAACGCCTTCACCTGCGCCTCGGCCGACGGCGTCCAGCTCCAGTAGGTGATGGTGCCGCCCTTCTCCAGCGCGGCGTTCACGGCGTCGGGGGAGCCGGTGGTCTGGCTCCCGCTGCCGCTGTCGGTCTTCGATCCGCCGCAGGCGGCCACGGCCGCGAGCGCCGTGAGGGCGGCTCCGGCAACCACCAGCTGCCGGATGCGATGCCAAGGTGGCCGATGTGACTTCATGGTGTTCCCTTTCACTTGACCAGAACTATTTGACAGAGCCCGCGGACAGGCCGGACTGCCAGAACCGCTGGAGGAGAAGGAAGGCGACCACGAGGGGCACGATGGTCAGCAACGACCCCGTGATCACCAGGTTGTAGATAGGGCGGGCACCCACGCCGGTCGCCTGGTTGCTCCACTGGGTGAGCCCGACCGTGAGCGGGTAGAGGTTGGGTTTGCTGAGCATGATCAGCGGCAGGAAGTAGTTGTTCCAGGTCGAGACGACGGCGAACAGCAGGGTCGTGACGATGCCCGGGGCAAGCAGTCGCAGCGCGACGGTGAAGAACGTCCGGACCTCTCCGGCGCCGTCGATCCGCGCCGCCTCGAGGAGCTCATGCGGTACGGCGTCGGTCGCGTACACCCACATCAGGTACAGCCCGAACGGGCTCACCAGGGACGGGATGATGATCGCCCAGACAGTGTTGGTCAGCCCGAGGTTCGAGAACATCAGGAACGTCGGCACGGCCAGCGCGGTCCCGGGTACGGCGACCGCACCCAGCAGCACCGCGAAGACGGCACGCCGGCCGGCGAACTTGTACTTGGCCAGGCCGTAGCCGGCGGCGGTCGCGAGCAGCGTCGCCCCACCGGCACCGACGACCACATAGAGCACTGTGTTGCCGAGCCAGCGCAGGAAGATGCCGTCGTTGTAGGTGAGGGTGTCCTTGATGTTGGTGAAGAACGCGAAGCTCTTGCCGAACCACAGCCCCGGGCTGGAGAGCAGGTCGGCCTGGGTCTTGGTTGCACTGAGCAACAACCAGAGCAACGGCACCAGGGTGTAGACCAGGTAGACCACCATCACGCCGGTCAGCAACCGCGACCGCTTCGGGCGCAGCGGTGAGATCGTCGTACTCACAAGGCCTCCCGGGATCCGCGCAGCTGGACGACGTACGCGATGATCGCGGTGATGACGCCCATCACGATCGCGATCGTGGCGGAGTAGTTGAACTGCTGCCCGGCGAAGGACAGGTTGTAGCCGTACATGTTCGGCGTGTAGTACGTGGTGATCACGTTCGGCGCCAGCGTGCGCAGGATGTTCGGCTCGTTGAACAACTGGAAGCTGCCGATGATCGAGAAGATGGTGGCGATCACGATCGCGCCGCGCAGGGCCGGCAGCTTGACCGCCCGGATGGTCCGGAACGTCCCGGCGCCGTCGATCGCGGCCGCCTCGTAGAGCTCGCCGGGGATCGTGCGCAGCGCCGAGTAGAAGATCAGCATGTTGTAGCCGACGAACTCCCAGGTGACGATGTTGGCGATCGACGGCAGCATCCAGGTCCCGCTCAGCGGCTGGATCGCGGTGGTGCCGAACAGGTCGTTCAGGTCGGCGGCGAGACCGAAGTTGTTGCCGTAGATGTAGCCCCACATCAGCACGGCGACCACGCCCGGTACGGCGTACGGCAGGAAGATCACGATCCGGAAGAAGCTCGCGGCGTGCAGCCGGGCGCTGTCGATGGCCAGCGCGGCCAGCAGCGCGAGGATCAGCATCACCGGCACCTGGACGACCAGGAAGACCGCGACCCGGCCGAACGCCTCCCAGAACTTCGAGTCCTGGATCGCGTCGAGGTAGTTGTCCACTCCGACGAACACGCGACCGCCGAAGAACGCCTGCTCGCGGAACAGGCTGAGGTAGATCGCGTACCCGATCGGGGCCAGGAAGGTCAGCGCGAACACGGCCAGGAACGGGCCGACGAACAGCCACCCCTTGCCGTCCTGACCGGCCCGGCGCCGCCGGCTGCCGGTCGCGCGCAGGGGTCTGATGTGGTCCTGGGCCACGGACTCCGCCATACGTCCGTCGACCTCCTCTCGGTCCCGCGTCACCGCGACGCGCGCAATGTTGACGTCAACATCGACGGCGTGACGGTAACGTGTTTACGTCAACATGTCTAGACTCCAGGCAACGCGAGGGAGGGTCATGGCAGCGGAGGTTCCATTGGTACGGCGGCGGCGCGGTCCGTCGATGGCCGACGTGGCCCGGCTGGCCGGCGTGTCCGGGCAGACCGTGTCACGGGTCGCGAACGACCGGCACAACGTCGACGCGGTGACCCGGGACCGGGTCCGGGCCGCGATGCACGAGCTCGGCTACCGTCCGAACGGCGCTGCCCGCGCCCTGCGTAACGGCGAGTTCCGCAGCATCGGCGCGATCGTCTTCGAGCTGTCCAGCTTCGGTACGACGCGCACCCTCGACGCGATCGCGAAAGCGGCGACGATGAGCGGCTACTCGATCAACCTGCTGCCCGTGCTGGACGTCAGCCAGCGCGCGGTGACGAACGCGTTCAGCCGCCTGGGCGAGCAGGCGGTGGACGGCGTGATCATCCTGATCGAGGCGCACACGTTGGACGAGGCCGGCGTACAGCTGCCGGACGGACTGCCGGTCGTGGTCGTCGACTCGAGCGCCCACTACGACTACCCGATCGTCGACACCGACCAGGCGCAAGGCGCGCGGCTGGCCACGGAACACCTGCTGGAGCTGGGGCATCGAACGGTCTGGCATCTCGGCGGCCCGCCGACGTCGTTCGCGGCCGACCGGCGCCGGCAGTCCTGGGAGCAGACGCTGCTCGACCACGGCTGCGAGGTGCCGCCCGTGCACGACGGCGACTGGACCGCCAGCTCCGGGTACGAGGCGGGACGGGGTCTGGCTGCCAATGACGACGTGACGGCAGTGTTCGTGGCGAACGACCAGATGGCCCTCGGACTGCTCCGTGCCTTGTACGAGCGTGGCCGCGCCGTGCCTGGCGATGTCAGCGTGGTCGGCTTCGACGACATGGAAGAAGCCGCCCACTTCTGGCCGCCGCTGACCACCGTCCGTCAATCCTTCGCGGAGGTGGGACGGCACAGCGTCGACGCTCTGATCAGCGAGATCCAGGCGGGGGAGCATCACCACAGCCCTGTCTCCGTGGCGACCGAGCTGGTGGTCCGGGGCAGCACAGCACCGCCCCGGACGTGATCAGCGGGGCCATCAGACGCCGACCTCCTCCACTGCGAGCACCGCGCGCATCAGGTCCGCGGTCTCCGTGGGGGTCTTGCCAACGCGTACGCCGGCGGCCTCGAGAGCTTCCTGCTTCGCGGCCGCCGTACCCGACGAACCGGACACGATCGCGCCGGCGTGGCCCATCGTCTTGCCCTCCGGCGCGGTGAAGCCCGCGACGTAGCCGACCACCGGCTTGGTCACGTTCGCCTTGATGAACGCGGCCGCCCGCTCCTCCGCGTCGCCACCGATCTCACCGATCATCACGATCGCGTCGGTGTCCGGGTCGTCCTGGAACGCCTGCAGTGCGTCGATGTGCGTGGTCCCGATGATCGGGTCACCGCCGATACCGATCGCGGTGGAGAACCCGAAGTCCCGCAGTTCGTACATCATCTGGTACGTCAGCGTGCCCGACTTCGACACCAGACCGATCCGGCCCGCAGCTGCGATGTCGGCGGGAATGATTCCGGCGTTGGCGCGTCCTGGGCTGATGATCCCCGGGCAGTTCGGGCCGATGACCCGAGTCCCCGCGGCCTGCGCATGCGCGAAGAACGCGGCGGTGTCCTGGACCGGCACGCCCTCGGTGATGACCACGACCAGCGGTACACCGGCGTCGACGGCCTCGGTCACGGCGCCCAACGTGAAGCGAGGCGGCACGAACACGACCGAGACATCCGCATCGGTCGACTTCACCGCGTCCGCGCACGAGCCGTACACAGGGATCGAGCGCTTCGCGAAGTCGACCGACTGACCGCCCTTGCCGGGCGTCACGCCACCGACGATGTTGGTGCCGGCGGCAAGCATCCGACTGGTGTGCTTCTGTCCCTCGGAGCCGGTCATGCCCTGCACGATGACCCGGCTCTTCTCGGTCAGGAAGATCGCCATCTCTGTCCCACCTCTCAGTTCTGCGCCGCGACGGCGGCCAGCTCGGCCGCGCGAGCGGCGGCGCCGTCCATGGTGTCGACCACGGTCACCAGCGGATGGTTGGCCTGGGCAAGGATCTTGCGACCCTCGTCGACGTTGTTGCCGTCCAGCCGGACGACCAGCGGTATGTCGGCCTGGTCGCCGAGCAGTTCGAGTGCCTGGACGATGCCGTTGGAGACCGCGTCACAGGCGGTGATCCCGCCGAACACGTTCACGAACACGCTCTTCACCTGCGCGTCGGACAGGATGATGCCGAGTCCGTTCGCCATCACCTCGGCGCTCGCGCCACCGCCGATGTCGAGGAAGTTCGCCGGTTTCACACCGCCGTGCGCCTCACCGGCGTACGCGACGACGTCGAGCGTGGACATGACCAGGCCGGCGCCGTTGCCGATGATGCCGACCGAGCCGTCGAGCTTGACGTAGTTCAGGCCCTTGGCCTGGGCCGCAGCCTCGAGTGGGTCCGCGGACGCCTTGTCCTCGAAGCTCGCGTGGTCCGGATGCCGGTACGCCGCGTTCTCGTCAAGCGTCACCTTGCCGTCCAGGGCCTCCAGCGCGCCGTCGGCCAGCTTGACGAGCGGGTTCACCTCGACCAGCGATGCGTCCTCGGCGATGAACACGTCCCACAGTTTGCGCACGACGTACTCCGCACCGACCGGGAAACCGGCCGCCGCCACGATCTCGGCGGCCTTGGCGTCGTCGACGCCGACGGCCGGGTCGATGGCGACCTTCGCGATCGCGTCCGGGTTGGTGTGCGCGACCTCTTCGATCTCGACACCGCCCTCGGTGCTCGCGATGCACAGGTAGTTGCGGTTGGCCCGGTCGACCAGGAAGGAGAAGTAGTACTCCTCGGCGATGGCCGCGGCCGGCGCGAGCAGCACCCGGTGCACCGTGTGCCCCTTGATGTCCATGCCGAGGATCTCGCCGGCCTTCGCGACCGCTTCGTCAGGCGTGGCGGCCAGTTTGACGCCGCCGGCCTTGCCGCGGCCGCCGGTCTTCACCTGCGCCTTCACCACCACCCGGCCGCCGAGTTCCGCGGCCGCCGCGGCGGCGTCGGCCGGGTCGTCGATCACCCGTCCGAGGGTCACCGGAACGCCGTGCCGGGCGAAGAGTTCTTTGGCTTGGTACTCCATCAGGTCCACGAGGAAGTCCTCCGATCGCTGGCCGGTCGTATGGCGACTGTATGCTGTATGCATTCTCGTTCACAAGAGCGCCGAGCTCTGGACAACGCCGACGCGGAGGAGTACCACAGATCTCATACGGTATGCAGTAGTCAGGAGGCGACATGAATCACGTGATGCCCTCGCCCCGGGACGTGCGTGACGTCTACGGCCGGCGGTACCGGATCGGCGAGGAGGCCCGGGATCTGACCGGACATTCGCGGCGCTGGCAACTGTGGGCCGCCTGGGCCTGCATGGTTGCCATCAGCCCACTGCAGTACTCCTTCGGCACCGCAGCGCTCGGTCTCGACGCCGACCGCGGTTGGGGTTTCACCCAGACCATGTGGCTGCTGGCGGTCTTCGTCGCCTGCCAGGCCGTGGTCGCCATCCCGGCCGCCTGGGCCCATCGGGTACGCCGTGCCACACCGACGCAACTGGTGATCGTCGGAGGTGTGCTTGCGGCCATCGGGCTCGCGACGCTCGCCCATGCGGGCAGCTATTTCGTTGTCGTCCTCGGCTACTCACTGCTCGGTGGCAGCGGCGCAGGTCTGGTGTACGCCGCCTGCATCACCACGTCGGCCCGGTGGTTCCCGGATCGGCGTACTGCCACGATCGGCTTCGTCACCGGCGGTTTCGCGGTCGGCGCCGTACCGAGTATCGCGTTGCTGGCGCTGGTCGACTCGCCCGGCGGGCGCCGGCTGGTGTTCGATCTGACCGCGATCGTCGCGGTAGCGGTCGTGGTGACCGCGGGTGGGTTGCTGAAGGACCCGCCGCGGCATTGGTGGCCGGCCGACATCGACGCGCAGGCGTGGGCCATCGACCGGAAGCTGAACCGGAGCATCCCGCACAACGCCCCCGCGGTCCGGCACTACCGCCCGGCCGAGGCGATGCGGACCGGTGCACTGCCGCTGATGTGGCTGACGCTCGCGCTGTGTACGGCGCTGTCTTTGTTCGGCATCGCGTTCGTGGTGAGCTACGCAGTAACGGCCGGGTTGGGAATGGCGGTAGCGGGCTTCGCCGCCGGAATGCTTGCCGCAGTCAACGGTCTCGGCAGGTCGTTCGCCGGCAACCTCTCCGACCGGTTCGGCCGGCGCCGGGTGCTGGCCGCAGTACTGATGGTCGAAGGGTTCACCCACGTCGGCCTGGTTGTCGCTGGCGAGGCTGGTGCGGGCTGGGTGTTCGTGCTGTGCGCGATGTTCGCCGGTCTCGGCGGCGGCGCGTTCTACGCGATCATGGCCAACCTGGTGCTCGAGTTCTTCGGCGAGAACAGCCTGCTGCAGAACCAGGCGATCCTGTACTCCGCGAAGGCCGTCGGCGGACTGATCGGAGTCGGCGTCACCGCGTCCCTGATCGCCGAGATCGGCTACCGGCCCTTGTTCCTCGGCGCCGGGCTACTCGGCGTGATCACCGCCCTGAGTGTGCGGTTGCTGAAACAACCCGGGCGACCGGCCCTACCGGTCCGGCCACAGCTGGGTACGCCGGTCAGCGGAACAGTGGGGTCCGGCGAGTGAACGGCTACGGGAAGGTCGCCCGGCCCGATCCGTGTGTCATGGAGTTGGTGTCGAAGCTGGCCCGTGAACCCTGGACGGACCGTCCCACCTGTGTGCATCCGACACTGAGTGCGGTGGCCAGGGCTGTTCACGACCACAGCAGTTCGGCCGGACGCCGTGCGCTGTTGCCGCTGGCGCCGAGCTTCCTCGGCACCGCGCAGCCCGGCTTCGAATCGACGGCCCGGCTGGTCTCGCTGTGCGTGTCCACGGCGCTGGTGGGAGGGGAGCTGACGGCAGACGAGGGGAGGAGACTCTCGAGGGCGCATCAGACCGCGGTCCATTTCCTCACCGGGCAGGATGAGCTGGCGGGATCGGCGCGCTGGTGGTTTCCGGTTCTGGATCGGGTTGGCCGGAGCGAGTCGTTCTACCGGACCTTCGTCGCGCCCGAGCACGCCGCCGAAGCCGTGTCCGTGACGGCCCGCGCCGCGGACGACGTACGGCTGCGCGGGTTGCTGAGACAGTGTCTGGCGGTGGCCGGCTGCGCTGTCACCGCCAGCCAGTCGATCGTGGGAGGCGGGCGGGCACCGGTCTGACCTTTGACGTAGCAACCGGTTGCAGGGTTGACTCGGCCCATGCCCACACCCCTCCGGCTGGCCGTGATCGGCGCCGCGCACGCCCATGTCAGGTACGCGCTGGACGAGGTGACACTGCGCGAGGACCTCGTGCTGGTCGCCGTCGCTGATCCAGATCCGGCGACGGCGGGCCGGTACGCCGGCGAGTTCGGCGTACCGGCGTACGAGGACCACCGGCGGCTGCTCGACGAACTGCGGCCCGAGGTCGTCATGATCGCCGGCATCTACGCGGACCGGGCCGAGGCGATCGTGGACTCACTCCGCGCGGGCGCGCACGTGCTGGCCGACAAGCCTCTCTGTACGACGCTCGCCGAGCTCGACGCGATCGAGGCCGCGCAGCACGAGACCGGCCGCTTCGTCTCCCTGCTGCTGGAGAAGCGGAACTATCCCGAGACCTTGGCGGCTCGCGCGCTGCTGGCCGACGGCTCGCTGGGAGAGTTGGTACAAGTCGCGTCGACCGGTCCGCACAAGCTCAACCGCTCCACTCGGCCGGACTGGTTCCTCACCAGGAAGGGGTACGGCGGGATCCTCGGCGATCTCGCCGTCCACGACATCGACCTCGTCCTGCTGCTGTCCGGAGCGACCGAGGGAACGGTCGCCGGGCTGGCGGACAGCACCGATCCCGAGTTCGCGCTGCACGGATCCCTGCTGCTCGGTGCAGACCCGGTCGTCGCGACGATCGAGGTCAACTGGCTGACGCCCGCGGCATCGCCGTACCACGGTGACTACCGGATGCGACTCACCGGCACCGAGGGCACGGCGGAGTTGTTCTGGGCGCAGAACAAGTTGATCGCGGCAACGACTGACCGCCCGCCCTGGGAAGTGGAGCTGCCGCCCGGCCGTCGCCCGGCGGCCGAGGCGCTCGACTCCCTGTCGGCCGGCCGCGAGCCCAAGACCAGTACGGCGGCAGGGTTCGTGGCGACGCGGGTCGCGCTGCTCGCCCAGCAGAGCGCCGACGCCGGTGGAGTCGTGCTGCCGTGGACCGACGGACAGAGAGGACAGGCCGGATGAAGTTCGCAGTGGTGGGGGCCGGAGTCATCGGTGAGACCCATGCCCGCCTGATCACGTCCCTCCCGGAGGGGTCGGAGCTGGTCGCGGTCGTCGATGTGGAGGCCGATCGAGCCACCACGCTGAGCGGCAAGTACGGCGGTGAGCCGATGACGGACCTGAAGCAGGCCTGCGCCCGTCCGGACGTCGACGCGGTCAGCATCTGCCTGCCCAGCGGCTATCACGCCGACGCCGCCATCACCGCGCTCGAGGCGGGGAAGCACGTCATCGTGGAGAAGCCGATCGACGTGACGCTGGCAGCGGCCGATCGGCTCATCGACGCGGAGCAGCAGACCGGGCTGACCGTGGCCGTGATCAGTCAGCGGCGGTTCCAGCACGCCCCGGCTTTCATGCACCAAGCTGTCGCCGACGGCCGGCTCGGCCGGATCACCACGGGTATTGCCGAGTCGGCCTTCTGGCGCTCGCAGGAGTACTACGACTCCGGCGGCTGGCGCGGCACCGTCGCGCTCGACGGTGGTGGAGCGCTGATGAACCAAGGCATCCACGTGGTCGACCTACTGCTGTGGATGCTGGGCGAGCCCGTCGAGGTGCAGGCGTACAGCGACCGGCTCGCGCATGAGCGGATCGAGGTCGAGGACACGGTGGCGGCGACCGTGCGGTTCCGCAGTGGGGCGATCGGGTCGATCGTGGCCACCACATCGGCCTACCCGGGCCGCCCGGTGCGGCTGTCCGTGTACGGCGACCGCGGCAGCGCGGTGATCGAGAACGACGACCTGATCGTCTTCGACGTCGCCGACGCAGAGCCGACTGCCGAGACCCAGTTGGTCGCAGACGGGCAGCCGGCGGGTGGGGCGAGTGTGACCAAGTCGGTCGCCGACGCGCATCGGGACCAGTACCTCGACTTCATCGAGGCGGTGCGCGACGGCCGCCCGCCGTCGATCGGCACCCGGGACGCCAGGCGTGCGCTCGAAGTGGTGCTCGGGATCTACGAATCCGCCCGGACCGGTGGTCCGGTCCAGCTGACCGGGAGAGGCTGACGTGCGTATCGGCATCATCGGGACGGAGAACTCCCACGTCGACCACATCATCGACTACCTGAACGTCGAGCGGCGGGCCGGCGAGACCCGCGTCGTCGCCCTCAGTGGCGGCGCGAGCGAACGCAACGAGAAGCTCCGCGTCACCGGGCAGCTCGAGCGGCTCGTGGACGCACCGACGGACCTGCTGGGCCTGGTGGACGCCGTGATCATCACCGATCGGCACGGCGGTCTGCACCGGGAGCACGCCGTACCGTTCCTGGCCGAAGGTCTGCCGGTGTTCGTGGACAAGCCGCTCGCCTGTACCGAGGCCGACGCCTGGGCGATCGTTGCCGCGGCGCGCGAACACGATGCAGCGTTGACGTCGTCCTCGGCCGTCCGCTGGGTGCCGGACACGGACGCGCTGGCCGAGCAGGCAGCGTCGCTCGGTGCACCGCAGACCGTGATCACGACCGGGCCGGCCGATCCGGACAGTGAGTACGGCGGCATCTACTTCTACGGCATCCACCCGGTCGACGTCGCCCTCAGGCTCGCACCCGGCGCCATCGGCGACGTACGAGTGGAACGGGTCGCCGACACCATCGTCGCCACTGCTGATGTCGGTGGAGTCCGCGTAGTGGTCCAGTTCGTGCTGCCGGAGCCCGACGGTCGGGTGCCGTTCCACGGCTTGGTCGTCGGCCGGCACGGCCTGGCTGCCCGCGAGCTCGTCCTCGGCCCGTCGTACGTCGAACCAGGGCTGCGTGCGTTCCTGGAGATGGCCGAGACCCGGCGGCCGCCGATCGACTACGACGATCTGGTCCGGCCCATGCAGTTCCTCGATGGAGTCGTCGAGGCGACTCGCCCGCACTGATTCTCGCCGTCACAGATCCGGGCCCCGCAGACACTGTCTGCGGGGCCCGGATTCGTTACGGAGCGCGTCTGCCGGGGGCTCCCACTCCTTCGTGATCGACGTCCCCGGCTCCCCAGAGCCGATTCCTCAACGCCATAAGGGTTTTCTCCAGCGCCACCACAGCCTGACGGGTCCTGGCGAGTTCGTCGTGAATCGTCATCCCAGCCTCCAGGTGCCGAGCTCTGGACAACCACTATGGGCTGGGGTAAGACTACGACTACACCATACGGTATGCAATCTACAGACGAAGCTGTACCAACAAGCCGCACCCCGGCCCTTCCGAGGAGATGACTGCAGATGGCGCAGACAGTGTCGGAGACCCAACCAGCCGCCGACTCACCGAAGCCGGAGCCGGAGCCGGCGACGATCTCAGGTGGTCACCTGGTCGCCAAGGCGCTGAAGGCCGAGGGCGTCGACGTGATCTTCACCCTGTGTGGCGGTCACATCATCGACATCTACGACGGCTGTGTCGACGAGGGCATCGCCGTCGTCGACGTCCGGCACGAGCAGGTCGCCGCGCACGCCGCGGACGGCTACGCGCGAGTGACGGGGAAGCCCGGCTGCGCGGTCGTCACCGCCGGCCCGGGGACGACCGATGCCGTCACCGGTGTCGCGAACGCCTTCCGCGCGGAGAGCCCGATGCTGTTGATCGGCGGCCAGGGCGCGCTGAACCAGCACAAGATGGGATCCCTGCAGGACCTGCCGCACGTCGACATGATGACGCCGATCACCAAGTTCGCCGCGACCGTGCCGCACACCGCGCGGGCCGCCGACATGGTGTCGATGGCGTTCCGTGAGTGCTACAACGGCGCGCCCGGTCCGTCGTTCCTGGAGATCCCGCGCGACATCCTGGACAACTCGGTCCCGGTCGACTCGGCGACGGTCCCGGAGGCCGGTCACTACCGGGCCTCCACCAAGAGCATCGGCGACCCGGCGAACGTCGAGGCGCTGGCCGACCTGCTGGTCCGGGCCGAGAAGCCCGTCGTCCTGCTGGGCAGCCAGGTCTGGACCTCCCGCGGCAGCGACGCCGCGACCGAGTTCGCCCGCACGCTCGACATCCCGGTGTTCATGAACGGCTCGGCCCGCGGCACCCTGCCGCCCGGCGACCCGCACCACTTCCACCTGTCCCGGCGGTACGGGTTCAACAACGCCGACCTGATCCTGATCGTCGGTACGCCGTTCGACTTCCGGATGGGCTACGGCCGCCGGCTGCCGAAGAGCGCGACCGTGGTCCAGATCGACATGGACTACCGCACCGTCGGCAAGAACCGCGACATCGACCTCGGCCTGGTCGGCGACCCGGGCGCGATCCTGGCCGCCGTCACCCAGGCGGCGTCGGGCCGGGTCAGGAAGATCGACCGCAAGGCCTGGTTCGCCGAACTGCGGGCCGAGGAGGACGCGGCGTACCAGAAGCGGCTGCCGCGGCAGCTGTCCGACGCGAACCCGATCCACCCGCTGCGGCTCGCGCACGAGATCAACGAGTTCCTGACCGAGGACTCGATCTACATCGGCGACGGCGGCGACATCGTCACCTTCTCCGGTGGCGTCGTCCAGCCGAAGTCGCCCGGCCACTGGATGGACCCGGGCCCGCTCGGGACCCTCGGTGTCGGCATCCCGTTCGTGCTCGCGGCGAAGTACGCGCGGCCGGACAAGGAAGTGGTCGCACTCTTCGGTGACGGCGCGTTCTCCTTGACCGGCTGGGACTTCGAGACGCTCGTGCGCTTCAAGCTCCCGTTCGTCGGTGTCGTCGGCAACAACTCGTCGATGAACCAGATCCGCTACGGCCAGGAGGCGAAGTACGGCCACGACCGCGGCCGGATCGGGAACACGCTCGGCGACGTGAAGTACGACGAATTCGCCAAGATGCTCGGCGGGTACGGCGAGGAGGTCCGCGACCCGAAGGAGATCGGGCCGGCCATGCAGCGAGCCCGCGAGTCCGGGCTGCCCTCGCTCATCAACGTGTGGGTCGACCCGGACGCGTACGCGCCCGGAACCATGAATCAGACCATGTACAAGTAGGGGAGGACCAGTATGAGCAAGGCCCTCGACGGGGTTCGCGTACTCGACATGACGCACGTGCAGTCCGGACCGTCCTGTACTCAGCTCCTCGCCTGGCTCGGCGCCGACGTGATCAAGCTCGAGGCGCCCACCGGCGACATCACCCGCCAGCAGCTGCGCGACATCCCCGACGTCGACAGCCTCTACTTCACGATGCTCAACTGCAACAAGCGCAGCATCACGCTGAACATGAAGTCCGAGCGGGGCAAGGAGATCTTCACCGACCTGGTCAAGAACTCCGACGTCCTGGTGGAGAACTTCGCCCCCGGCGCGATCGACCGGATGGGCTTCACCTGGGACCGGCTGCAACTGATCAACCCGAAGCTGGTCTACGCCTCGATCAAGGGCTTCGGCCCCGGCCGGTACGAGGACTTCAAGGCCTACGAGGTGGTCGCCCAGGCGATGGGCGGTGCCATGAGCACCACCGGGTTCGAGGACGGCCCGCCGACCGCCACCGGCGCGCAGATCGGCGACTCCGGCACCGGCATCCACCTGGTCGCGGGCATCCTGGCCGCACTGCTCCAGCGGACCAACACCGGCAAGGGCCAGCGGGTGAGCGTGGCGATGCAGGAGGCCGTGCTCAACCTGACCCGGGTCAAGCTGCGCGACCAGCAGCGGCTCACGCACGGTCCGCTGCCCGAGTACCCGAACGAGAACTTCGAGGACGAGGTGCCGCGGTCCGGCAACGCCTCCGGTGGCGGCCAGCCCGGCTGGGCGCTGCGGTGCGCGCCGGGTGGGCCGAACGACTACATCTACGTGATCGTGCAGCCGCCCGGCTGGGCCCCTATCGCGAACCTGATCGGCAAGCCGGAACTGGCCGACGACCCGGACTGGGCGACGCCGGCCGCGCGGCTGGACAAGCTCGACAAGATGTTCGCGCTGATCGAGCAGTGGACCGAGCAGCACACGAAGTTCGAAGTGATGGACAAGCTCAACGCCCTGAACGTGCCGTGCGGGCCGATCATGTCGACCCGTGAGCTGATCGAGGACGAGACGCTGGCCGAGCTGGGCGCCGTGGTCGAGGTGAAGCACCCGCAGCGCGGCAGCTTCAAGACCGTCGGCTGCCCGCTCAAGCTGTCCGACTCCCCGGTCCAGGTCGAGACCTCGCCGGGTCTCGGCGAGCACAACTCCGTCGTCTACGGATCGCTCGGCATTGACACCGCCGAGCTCGAGGAACTCAAGGCAGCCGGCGTCATCTGACGCCCGACCTCTCCCCGCATCCCTGAAGGAGCGCAGGCATGACCTATGACAAGGCAGCAGTCCGGACCATCCTCGACCAGGCTCTGGCGGACGGCCGCACCTCCCTGAGCGCGCCCGAGGCCAAGCTGGTCGCGGACGCGTACGGCATCCCGACGCCGGGTGAGGGGCTGGCCACGACTGCCGAGGGAGCCGCCGGTCTCGCGGCCGAGATCGGTTTCCCTGTCGTGCTGAAGATCGTCTCGCCGGACATCCTGCACAAGACCGATGCCGGCGGCGTGGTCGTCGGCGTCGACAGTGCCGAGGCGGCCAAGGCGGCGTACGAGAAGATCATCGCGAACGCCAAGGCCTACCAGGCGGACGCGGAGATCGTCGGTGTCCAGGTGCAGAAGATGCTGGTCACCGGTGGTGATGTGCAGGAGGTCATCGTCGGCGCGGTCACCGACCAGACGTTCGGCAAGGTGGTCGCGTTCGGGCTGGGTGGCGTCCTGGTCGAGGTACTCAAGGACGTCACCTTCCGGCTCGCCCCGCTGAGCGGGGACGAGGCCCGGGCGATGGTCGACGGGATCGGTGCGCACGAGATGCTGAACGGCGTCCGCGGTGCGAAGCCGGTCGACAAGGATGCCGTCGCGGACCTGATCCAGCGGCTGTCGGACCTGGTCGACGACTTCCCGCAGTTCGCCGAGGTGGACCTGAACCCGGTGCTGGCCGGGCCGGACGGCGCCACCGCGGTCGACTTCCGGATCATCGTGGACGCCGAGGCCGGCAAGCCGGTCGAGCGGTACAGCCAGGAGGAGATCCTGACCGCGATGACGCGGATCATGAAGCCGCGCGCGGTGGCCGTGATCGGGGCGTCGAACGAGACCGGCAAGATCGGCAACTCGGTGATGAAGAACCTGGTCAACGGTGGGTACGCCGGGGACATCTACCCGGTCAATCCCAAGGGTGGCGAGGTCCTCGGGCTGAAGGCGTTCCCGAGCATCACCGACATCCCGGGTGACGTCGACGTCGCGGTGTTCGCGGTCCCCGCCAAGTTCGTCGCCGGTGCGCTCGAGCAGTGCGGCGAGAAGGGCGTCGCGGGCGCGATCCTGATCCCGTCCGGGTTCGCCGAGACCGGCGAGCAGGAACTGCAGGACGAGGTCGTTGCCATCGCCAAGAAACACGGCGTGCGGATCCTCGGCCCGAACATCTACGGCTACTACTACCTGCCGGAGAGCCTCTGCGCGACGTTCTGCACGCCGTACGACGTCCGCGGCAGTGTGGCGCTGTCGTCACAGTCCGGTGGCATCGGGATGGCGATCCTGGGCTTCAGCCGGTCCAGCCGGATGGGCGTCTCCGCGATCGTTGGGGTAGGCAACAAGGCCGACATCGACGAGGATGACCTCCTGACGTTCTTCGAGAGTGACGACAACACCAATCTGATCGCCATGCACCTGGAGGATCTGAAGGACGGCCGGGCGTTCGCCGAGACGGCGGCCCGGGTGTCGAAGAAGAAGCCGGTCGTCGTGCTGAAGGCCGGGCGTACGGACATGGGCGCGCGGGCCGCGAGTTCGCACACCGGCGCCCTGGCCGGCAACGACAAGGTGTACGACGACATCCTGCGACAGAGCGGTGTGGTCCGGGCGCCGGGGCTGAACGAGATGCTCCAGTACGCCCGCGGCATCCCGCTGCTGCCGACGCCGAAGGGTGAGAACGTCGTCATCATCACCGGCGCGGGCGGTTCCGGCGTACTGCTGTCGGACGCCTGTGTCGACGCCGGCCTCACCCTGATGGACATCCCGGGTGACCTGGACGCGGCGTTCCGCAAGTTCATCCCGCCGTTCGGGGCCGCCGGCAACCCGGTCGACATCACCGGTGGCGAGCCGCCGTCGACGTACCGCAACACGATCGCGCTCGGGCTGTCCGACGAGCGGATCCACTCGCTCATCCTGGGGTACTGGCACACGATCGTGACGCCGCCGATGGTGTTCGCGAAGCTGGTCGCCGAGGTGGTGGAGGAGTATCGCGCCAAGGGCATCGACAAGCCGGTGGTGGCCTCATTGTCCGGTGACGTCGAGGTCGAGGAAGCAAGTCAGTACCTGTTCGACCACGGAGTGGTCGCCTACCCGTACACCACCGAGACACCGGTCCAGGTGCTCGGTGCGAAGTACCGCTGGGCCCGTAACGCCGGGCCGCTCGGTTCCTGAAAGTCCCCAACCTGTTCGGAGGAAGCCGGTGATGCTGTTGGTCAGGGGGGAGTGCACGGGGGAGCGTCAAGCCAAGCTGGCGTCGATCTAAGGAGTCCGCCTTGGACGTCACAAGCAAGACCTCAGAAGTACCAGAAGAGCCGGCGGCCTCGACGGCCGTCACCGAGAAGGTCTGGAAGGCCGGCCGGCTCGAACCGATGCCGATCCGGAAGCTTCCGGACGCACCGCCGTCCATGCACATCCTCGGTCCGACCGTGTTCCTGGTCGCGCTGGGCGTGGGCATGGGTGAGTCCTACATGTGGCCCCGCCTGGTGCTGGTGTTCGGCCCGGACATCCGCTGGTTGTTCCTGGTCGGCGTCACCCTGCAGGCGTTCGTGCTGCTGGAGATGGCCCGGTACGCGATGGCGACCGGGGAGAGCATCTTCTTCGGCGCGGCGCGGGTCTTCAAACCGATGATGTGGTTCTTCTACGTCGCGGCGATCCTGATCTATATGTGGCCCGGGCATCTCTCGGCCGGGGCCGCTGCCTTCGAGGAGATCACCGGCATACCTTGGCAGGTCACCGCGTGCGTGGCTCTGGTGTTCGTCGGTGTGCTGTTCAGCCTGCTGTCGGTGATCTACAACTTCCTCGAGAAACTCCTCGGCCTGCTGATCGGCCTGCTGGTCGTCGGTACGTCGGTGATCGCGGCGATCGTGGGCAACTGGGACGATCTGGGCCAGACCCTGCAGGGCATGTTCGCGTTCGGGTTCTTCCCGGAGAAGGCACTGTCCGAGGCCTGGTTCCCGATCGTGGTCGGTTCGATCGCGTTCGCCGGCCCGTCCGGTATGCAGCAGATGTGGTACACGCTGCAGTTGCGCGACAGCGGTGCGGCGATGGGATCGCACATCCCGAAGATCCGCGGTCTGCGGTCGGCCGACCAGGCCGAATCGATGCCGTCGCGAGGCTTCATGTTCGACACCGAGGACCCGGCCGAGATGCAGAAGTGGAAGGGGTGGCGCAAGTGGGTCACCTTCGACGCCCTGCTGCTGTTCTGGGGCATCACCATGCTGGTCACGATCTCGTTCACCGTGCTGGCCATGTCGGCGGCCCGGACGAACCCGGACGTCGCCAGTCTGATCGAGGGCGGTGACCGGGACGCCGCGCTGTCGGCGATGTCGGACGCGTTCGCGTCGGCCGGCAGTCCGATCCTGGGCACGCTGTTCTTCGCCTTCATCGCGCTGATCGGACTGAATGCGACCCTGGGTCTGTTCGACTCGTTCTCCCGCGGCCAGGCCGACATGACGTACTACTTCGTGCCGGGGGCCAAACGGTTCTCGATGTCGAAGCTGTACGCCGGGTTCCTGTGGGGCGTGATCACGTTCGGCATCCTGATCCTGCTGTTCGGTCCGGCCGACGGTCCGGCCGGCATCCTGGACATCCTCGCCTTCTTGTCCACGTTCGCGATGGGTGCCTACTGCATCGTGTTGCTCCTGGTGAACAACAAGCTGCTGCCCAAACCGATCCGGCCCGGGCCGGTGCGCAACGTGATCATCGGGTTCGGCGCGGTGTTCTATCTCGGCATGCTGTTCTACAGCCTGATCCGCTTCGGTGTGGTTGTGAGCTGACCATGATTCAGACAGCTGATCTGAAGCAGCTCGCGGAGTTCTCGGTGCCGGCCGTCTCGGTGGGTGCCGCGGCCGGAGTGATCGCCGGAGGGTTGGCCGCGTTCGTCGGCCAGCCCTTCGGCTGGGCGGTGGCGACCGGTCTCGGCCTGGGCGTCCCGCTGATGCTCTTCGGTGCCGTGTACGCCGTTCTGATGGGCATGGGCAAGATCCCCGCCGGGGTGTTCGCACCGGCGGCGGTCTACTGGGTGATCGCCTTCCCGCTGTCCCTGCTGGTGCATTCCGTCGTGACCGAATGGGTGGTGACCGGTACGCCGGGCCTGCCGCCGGAACCGTTGAAGTTCCTCGCGTTCCGGGCCCTGGTCAGTATGGGCTTCGCGATCGGCTTCCTGTGGATGCACGAGCAGATCGGCCGGCACTGGTGGCCGCACATCCTGGAACGCAACATCTATGCGCGGCGGACGGTGGAGCAGTACGCCCACCTCGCCGCCGCTCTCGAGGCACGCAAGGCCGCGACGGGGCGTGGCCGCACGAAGCGTGTTGCCTGATTCCCTCCGGGTCGCCCGCAACCACCTTCCCGTGGTTGCGCCTTCTCGCCGGACGGAAGGACGAAGTGGTGCTCGGGCGCGGTCGATGGGATGAACTGCAGCCGGCCGT